>JAKDKI010000007.1 GCA_030453435.1 Kocuria sp. | reverse complement strand
AAACCGTCACCGATGTCCTGACACAGAACTGTCACCGATGTCCTGAGACATAACAGGGACGTTTTACGGGAATAGGGAACCATAAATCCATGAGTCAGCGGCAGGTAGGTACCGGTGACGCGGTGTGGTCCGGTGTGGTCTACTGAAGGCCCGCGGACGAGGCCGGCCGGAACGCAACCCCGGCTCGACAAGATCTGCGGTCGATGACGAGAAAGGCGTTCACATGGCTTTCAGCAAGGGTGAACGGGTTGGATGGAACACCGCGCAGGGCTCCACGTACGGGACCGTGCAGTCCGTTCACACGGATGATTTGGAATTCAAGAATCAGACATTCCGGGCCGACAAGGACGATCCCATGTACGTGGTGGAATCCGAGAGGACCGGCTCCCAGGCCGCCCATCACGAGTCCGCGCTCTCGGACGCCACGGATGGCGACAAGGACGACGATTCAGGTCACCACCCGACCAAAAAGGTGCAGGAGGCGGCCCAGCGCGCCGTGAAATGGATCGACAAGGGCAAGGCCGGGAAGGGTTTCACGGACACCGGTGAGCACCGCGCGCACCAGTTGGCCGAGGGCGAGGCCGTGGATGACGAGGTCATCAAGAAAATGCGCGCGTATTTCCAGCGTCATGAGGTGGACCGCTCCGCCGAGGGCTTTCACGGCGGGGAGGACGGTTACCCCTCTCCGGGTCGTGTGGCGTGGGATGCGTGGGGTGGAGATCCCGGCCGGGACTGGGCCGAGTCCCAGAAAATTGACGACGAGTGAGCGGGGAAGGCCCGGCTTCACCGGCTCGATGAACGGCATGCGCAGGTACCTCACGGCGGCCGGAGCGCACGCGGAGATCGCCCCGGATCAGTTCACGGACGGCGGGTGGGTGCTGTCCCTGGACGGCGCGGAGCAGTCACACGTGAACCTCGCGCACCCGGAGGAGATCTTCTACGAGTACCTGCGGCGGGTCGGCAACGTGGTGGACGTCGTGGCACCGGTGGGCACCCCGATCACCGCGGTGCACCTGGGCGCGGGCGCCCTGACCCTGGCCCGCTACATTGCGGGCACGCGCCCCGGATCGGTGCAGGTAGCTGTGGAGGTGGAGCCGGAATTGCCCGGTTTCGTACTGGAGGCACTGCCGTTGCCCGCGGGTGCGGACGTGCGGGTGGTCGTCGACGACGCTCGCGCGGCACTCCCGCACGTGGCCGCACCGGGCACCGTGGACGTGGTGGTGCTCGACGTCTTCACCGGCGTTGCTGCGCCCGCCCACCTCACGGAGGCCTCGTTCTATGAGGAGGCCGCGCAGCTGCTTTCCCCGGGCGGGGTCATGGTGGTCAACGTGGGCGACGACGCCGGACTGGAGTTCTTCACGGACCAAGCCCGAGTGATGCGCTCAGTGTTTGCCGACGTGTGGTGCCTGGCGGATCGGCAGTTGTTCACGCGTGAGCACGCGGGGAATCTGGTGCTGGTGGGCGGGCGGCGTCTGTTGCCGCGGGAGTGGGCGGGGTACTTCGAGGCCGCGGGCCCCCATCCGGCGGTTGTGCTGGATGGGGAGGGGTTGGGGGAGTTGCTCGCGAGGCGGTGACCAAGGGCCGTACCGCCCCGCCGGGCCTGCGCAACGTGTCCAAGTGTGTTGTTGCGGCGCGAGGCTCTGTCCGGCGGTTCCGAGTTCCACTACGCTCAATGTGTGACCGAGAACCGAACGTCACCGGTTTCCGAGGCACGATCCGAGCCGTCGCGGCGTCGCACGTTTGTGAACATCCTGGTGAACACGGCCGTGGCCAACCTGACCACGAGCTACCTGTGGTTCGCCCTGACGTTCTGGATCTACCTGGAAACCCGCAACGTGATCGCCACCGGGGTGGTCGGCGGGATCTACATGCTGCTGCTCGCCCTGAGTTCCATCAGCTTCGGCACGCTGGTGGACCGCTACCGCAAGCTGGCGGTCATGCGCTTTGCCGCACTGTTCACCCTGGTGATGTTCCTGCTCGCCGGTGCGGTCTTTCTCCTCGCCCCGGAGGGCCAGATCGCTCGGCTGGACGGTCCGTGGTTCTGGGGATTCGCGGCCGTGACCCTCATCGGGGCCGTGGTGGAGAACATGCGCAACATCGCCCTGTCCACCACGGTGACCATCCTCGTGGAACCAGAAAGGCGCGCCAATGCCAACGGATTGGTCGGGATGGTCCAGGGGATCGCCTTCATGGTCACCTCGGTGCTCTCGGGGCTGTCCATCGGCCTGCTGGGCATGGGCGCCACGGTGGTCATCGCCGTCGTACTCACCGCCCTGGCCTTTGGGCACCTGCTCACGGTGAGGATGCCGGAAGAAGCCGAGCCCGCGCCGTCGGACGCCCACGGCGGGTTCGATCTGGCCGGTTCCTGGCGCGCGGTCATGGCGGTGGCCGGGCTGTTCGCCCTGATCATCTTCAGCACCTTCAACAATTTCATCGGAGGCGCCTACATTGCCCTGATGGATCCCTACGGACTGGAGCTGTTCTCCGTGGAGATGTGGGGTGGCCTCTTCGCCCTGGCGTCCACCGGGTTCATCGTGGGCGGCGCGGTGATCGGGAAGGTGGGGCTGGGCAGCAACCCCCTGCGCACCATGCTGCTGGTGGTGATGGTGCTGGGCCTGCTGGGTGCCTTGTTCACGATCCGGGAGTGGGGGTGGCTGTACATCGCCGGCACCTGGCTGTACATGGCGCTGTTCCCCGCTGTGGAGGCGGCCGAGCAGACCGTCATCCAGCGCGTGGTGCCCTTGGCCCGGCAGGGCCGCGTGTTCGGGTTCGCCATGGCCTTCGAGTCCTCGGCCGCGCCCGTCACCGCCTTCGTGGTGGCGCCGCTGGCCGAGTTCTGGATCATCCCCTACGCCCGCAGCGACGCCGGGGCCGCAGCACTGGAACCGCTGCTGGGAGAGGGCACCGCCCGGGGAATCGCGCTCATCTTCCTGTGCGCCGGCGCGTTGATGATCTTGGCTGCGGCCCTTGCCTTCCTCACTCCGGTCTATCGCCGTGTCTCCGCCGAGTATGCCCGCGCGGCGGCCGAGGATCGGGCCGCGGGGGACCGGGATGGGGTGCCGGAGATGAGTGACGGCACAGGCCTCACCCGTGAGACCCGCGCCGGAGATGAGCCCCTGGGGTCGCCGCGTTGATATCGGGTGGTAAGGGCTGTTCAGACAGGAAGCAGCGTGTTCTACTCGATCTCATGAACGATGGTCCCCTATCCATTGCCCCCAACGCCTCAAACCACGCGTCCAGATCCGGAATCTGGGCGTACTTCTCGGGCGCGGTCGTCCTCCACGCTTCCTGAGCGAACTTGCCGTATGTGTTATCACGAACCTCCTGGGGTTCCGGGAGGAGAAAGGCATCACTGCTCAACTACCCCTTGACTTATGTCCTCTTACGGGCTCGGGCCATGGGGGGTCTTCTGAGTGAGATCGGAAATCTTCCTCACACGCTACCCAGCACTTCCCAAGCCGCCTTAGAGAACACGCACCAGCCCACTCTCATTATGTTGACGTATCAAATTGTTTGTGGAAGCACCCGCGCCTGCCCGACCTAATAGGAGGCCATCATGTCAAGCACGCCTTCTGGGCTTCCGCCACGGCGCACGCAGGATGGTCCTGCAGGGTCAGCTTGTCCGAGGGCATCGCTAGATTCGACACATAAGCAAACAGCCCACAAGAAAGTGAGCCATGTACCCCACCATTGAGTCGTCAGTGCGCGACATTTTTTATGCCGGTTGGAACATTAGCAACGGCACCAAGGTGCCCGAAACCGACGATGTGGTCATGAAGAACGGCGGCAAGCTCGTCGATGCAACTTACTTGTACGCAGATCTGGCCGGCTCCAGCAGGCTAGCTCACCGCTTCACAAAAGAAGCCACCGCCATCATCATTCGGGCGTACATTAACTCGGCATCAAGGATTCTTCGCCAGTACGGAGGTGAGATTCGGAGCTTCGACGGCGACCGGGTCATGGCGATTTTCATGGGCGAAGACAAGAACCGCAAGGCAGTTCGGGCAGCTTTCGGCATCAACTGGGCCGTGCATCAGGTCATCAAACCCGCCATCGAAAACAAATGGAACGATGTCTCTAAGCAATATCAAATTGGCCACGGCATCGGTATTGACACCGGGGAGGCTTTAATTGTGCGAGGCGGTGTTCGCAATAGCAACGATCTAATATCTATCGGCGACGCACCCAATGACGCTGCCAGACTCAGTGATTACCGGGGCTCTACCGTTAACGTCACCAAGGCAGTCCACGACGACTTGAACCAAACACTTCTCACCTTGGAAGGTGAATCATTTTGGACGGCGTCCCACGGCCGCAACGTACTAGGTGGCTATGCGACGACGTTCCACAGCACCGGTTGGATGGAGGTCTAGTGACTACTCCTGCCGAGCATGCCTGGCAGATCCATTCCGCTCAGTTGGACTGGACTGGCAAGGTAGACGCCAAAGCAGGCTTTGCAGTAGCCCTTGATTCGGCTGCCATCGCCGCGCTTGTAGCTCTGTCAGCGGAGAGAATGATTTTCGCGGATATCAGTAACAACTGGGTACGCTTCCCGTATTGGGCGAGCGTTGCGCTCTTCATTCTCGGCGGCTTCCTGGCGCTCTCGGCAGTAGCTCCTTCGCTCCGTGTGCGTCAGATGAAAGCCGAACGGCACGACAACTTTATATTCTTCGGACATGCAAAGGACTGGCGACCGGAGTTTCTTGAGACCGAGCTCAGGACAGACGACGTCACCCTAGTACTGTCTCGGCAAATTGTGATCATGGCCGGTATAGCGTGGAAAAAGCACCTCAAAGTTGGCTGGTCCCTTTGGTTAATCGGCGCCGGAGTGCTCTCGTTGTTCGCTGCTTCCCTTATGGCTGTGGCGAGCTAGATTCCACAGCTATTCCCACCAGGCGTTCCTCGCCATATGCTCAATTTAACAGGAGAGACGCTACCTCTGGAGGCTGCATGCGAACCACGGCCCTGAAGATCGTCACTAGTTCCTGTGCGGTCTCACTCCTGCTGACAGCATGCGGTGGAAGCACAGGCTCCGGAGGTGGTGATGAGACAGCGCCAGCGACTCAGCCCAGTGCCACAGCGACACCCCCAGCGGTTGCCCTACCTCAGCTTGAAGCCGGTCAGTCGGACCAGGAACTCGCCTTTGACTTCGTCGACGCGCTGAATGAGTGGTTCCAATATGGAGAAGAAGAGCTTGAGGAGCGCCTACCGGAGAACGCCACCCCACAGGTCATCGCCGAGACGGCCATGGAGATTGCCCGGGAGAACGGTCCACAATTCAGCGAAGCCCTGTTGGTGGAGGACTTTGATACGCGGCGCCCTCGATTCGATGGTCTTTACACGACCGAGGGCTTTGAATGGTGGAACGCGTCGGTCATCAACCAGACCATCGACGGTCACAGCGACTTTCATCTCGACGAACAGGGCGAGGTTCAGATGTCGCCAATAGACGACACGCATGAGAGCTACAAGCTCACCCTGACTGTGGCACAGCCAGTCACATCTCGGCCCGACGGCGTGGTGTGGATTCAAGTCCACCGCATCACAGACCCTGCTCAGGAGCTTGTACCCGTGGACATCAAGCCAATCGTGGCCCAGTTCGAGACGGACGGCGATCGTGAACGCCTCGCTTCCATGCAGTGGGGGTAAGCAAGAAATAGGAACCCCCCGCCGCAACCCAACGTATACCGAGCCTGACCCCTTAGGTGGCTACCGACCACCACATGCTGGGGTCGGTAAGAGGCGTCCTCCGCGGTGAGCGTAACGATGATTGCGATTGCCGCTGATTTGATCGTGACGGCGAACGCGGTCTTGGTACCAACCCGGCAGATCCACCGTGATGCCTCATAGTCAATTCCCCGGGAACGGTGTGCCGTGCCTCAGATAAAAGTCCCCGGGAAATCTAGCTGGCCTGCCGGTGGTGGAGCTCGATGCCGGCGGGGTGGGGCAGGGCGGAGGCGGCTTGGACTTCCCGTTCGAGGTGGTGTGTTTTCTCGGCGGCTAGGCGGATTAGTTGTTGCTGGATCCGGTCGATCTCAGTGGCGATGGCCACCGGATCCAGACTGTCATGGCGCGTCCTGAGTTCGGCTTGCTGGGCGCGTCTGAGTGTCCCGGAGTCCAGCAGCCGGCGGTATGGGGTCTGTGGGGCGGCGTAGAGACGTTTGCGCCGGCCGGCCGCGTCGGTGCTCCAGCCGGTGGGTTCCTTCGTGGGAGACAGGTAGTTCAACCGGTCGTTGACCAGGGGCCAAAGCCGGTTCAGCAGTTGAAGTTCGGCGCCGGTGTCGTAGCGGTAATAGAACCCGTAGCGGCGCACCAGGTGTCCGTTCTTGGACTCGATGGTGGCCTGGTCGTTCTTCTGGTAGGGCCGTGACCGGGTGAAGTAGATGTCTTTGTCGGCGGCCCAGTTGACCACGTCGTGGTTGATGAACTCGGATCCGTTGTCGAAGTCTAGGCCGCTGAGCAGGTACGGGATCGTATCGACACCGGACTGCAGGGCGGCGAGGATGTGCACGCGGGCGTTGTTGCGGATCGCGCAGGTGAACACCCATCCGTTGTGCACATCGGTGAGGTTCACCGACCGGATGAACTCTCCCTTCAAGGTGGGCCCGCAATGGGCGACGGTGTCGACCTCGAAGAACCCGGGCTCGTCCTCGACCTCATCCCCGGCCTTGCGGATCGTGATCGAGTTGCGCAGCAAGGTCCCCGGCTTCGTCGCGGACTTGCCGTGCAGCGGGTCCTTGGCCCGGGTCGGGGCCAGGTACCGGTCGATCGTGGCCGGACTCATCGTCAGCAACTCGGCCCGCACCACCGGGCAATATCGGTCTTCGCCATCCACCAGGGAACCGTGGCGTTCCATCGCCTCGATCCACTCTGACATCGAGGCGGCGAGGTATTTCCCACACAGCCCTCCGGAGCTGGCCCAGATCCGCCGCAGCACCATCAGGGCGCCGTAGGAGTACTTGCGGGGTTGGGTCTTGCGCCGGTCCAGCACCGCGACCGTCGCGGTCGCCCGCCCGGGCGGCTGATTAGCGCGGCGGCGCAGCTGCTGGCGGGCGTGGTCCCGGTCCCAGCCGGTGATCGACACGGCCATGTCTAGAATCGCGCCCTTCTGCTTCTTCGAAGCCGCCGCATAGGCCTTGGCATACTTCTTGGTCACTTCGATGCGGGTCCTCATCGACACGTCCCTATCAGCCATACCCCATCGTCACCGGGCCACGGACACCACGGAAGATTTCGCGGGGATTCTTAGCTGAGGCACGGCCCCTGTAACGCGGGGACTTTAAGTGAGTCTCGTCGTTGGGTAGACAAACGCAGTAGCTGGAGTTAACTCGGTTGTAGATTTCCTCCTGCGGGGGATAAAGAAGTAAAGGTCAGGATTCCCGTGTTTAGCGGTACCTGGCCTTTACGTTGCCTAAAGGCAAATGTTGATACGTGCAATGGTCCCTTCGTGCTGTGTCAGCCATGCCTCCTGAGCGGACTCGGCGTCGCAGGCGACGCCTAAGACCTGGTTCACCCCAAACCGTAGGCTACGGGCACTCGGCCCTCCCAGAGACCATAGCAACGGATGTCGAAGCTGCGGCCAACATTGAAGCCCGATGGGGCGCTGCACGCACCGTGCTATTCGAATACTTGATTGGCAGCGCCATCGCGTTCGCAATAGCGCAGTGTTTCGAGAGGCGGTCATTTATCGCGCGTGCCCGTCCTCGACTCGTTGATCCTTGAATGGTGCGCGGCGATCCGTACAAGATGTCAAGCTCAGGTCCCCTTCATTCGCCGGGACGCTGGCCATCCCGTGGCTCAAGGAATGCGTTGCCGACTGGCCTCCTATAGATCGACGTACGACACCCAGAGAAACCCCCCTGAACCCGGAATTGCACCGATATCATGAAAAGGTTAGGCCCTGCGGTGGCCGAGGAGGAGGACCTTTGTGACTGAGCCATGGTTGTCAGCTGATGACATCGACTCCCAACTTGGTGCCATCAAGGATAAAGTCGAAACCTGGATCATCGAGAAGGGCACGCCCGCTCAGGAGATTGGCTGCCTGTGGAAGTGTCAGGCGAGCGAGGTCGACAACTGGGTACGGCGTGGCGGCGTGGCCCTCACAACTCTGAACCAGATTGTTAAGTAGCCACGTGAGGATCATAAACAACATCAGCGACCTTCTGGGTGACGATCTCAAGGCTGAAATCGCGCCGGGCTCCAAGGTCCGCATCGCCGCATCGACGTTCTCCATCTTCGCGTTCGAAGCACTCCGCAAGGAACTGGAGAAGGTCAGCGAACTGGAGTTCATTTTCACGTCGCCGTCGTTTGTGACCGAGAAGGTCACGGACAAGCTCCGCAAGGAGCGGCGCGAGTTCTTCATTCCCGGAGGGCAGGCCGAGTCGGGCCTCGCTGGGTCCGACTTCGAGATCAGGCTGCGCAACAAGCTTACCCAGCGCGCGATCGCCCGGGAGTGCGCGGACTGGGTTCGCCGGAAGGTCACCTTTCGCTCGAACGCCACTGGGAACCCGATGCAACAGTTCGCTGTTATCGATGACAAGGCTGCCTACACGCAACTCCAGGGGTTCACAACCGCCGATCTCGGCTACGAACGCGGCAACGCCGTGTCGAGCTTCGTGAACCGGCTCGACGAAGCTCCGATGACCGAGCAGTACATGCAACTGTTCGACCAGATTTGGAACAACCCCGAGCAAGTCAGCGATGTCACCCAGGCCGTCCACGACCACATCGCCAGCGTGTACACCGAGAACTCCCCGGCACGCATCTACTTCCTGATCCTCTACAACCTGTTCGCAGAGTTCCTCGGCGACATCAATGAAGACGTTCTGCCGAACGACCGCACCGGTTACCAGGAGACGAAGGTCTGGCAGAGCCTCTACAACTTCCAGCGCGACGCGGCCACCGGCATCATCAACAAGTTGGAGACCTACAACGGGTGCATCCTCGCCGATTCTGTCGGCCTCGGTAAGACGTTCACCGCGCTCGCGGTCATCAAATATTACGAGTTGCGCAACAAGTCCGTGCTGGTGCTGTGTCCGAAGAAGCTCGCCGAGAACTGGACGAACTACAACGCCAACCTCACGACCAACATCTTCACCTCCGACCGGTTCAACTACGACGTGCTCGCGCATACCGATCTCTCCCGCACGAAGGGTGAGTCGCTCGGCCTGCGGCTGGATCGGATCAACTGGGGCAACTACGACCTCGTTGTGATCGACGAGTCCCACAACTTCCGCAACGCCGACTATGCCGAGGAGAAGGAGTCGCGCTACCAGCGCCTCATGCGCCAGGTCATTTGCGAGGGCGTGAAGACCAAGGTGCTGATGCTCTCAGCCACGCCGGTGAACAACCGGTTCAACGACCTCAAGAACCAGCTCCAGCTCGCCTATGAGGGCGAGTCGGAGAACCTCGCCCAGCACCTGAGCCTGTCCACGACGGTCGAGAAGGTGTTCTCCGACGCGCAGCGCGTGTTCAACGAGTGGTCCAAGCTCGACCCAGAGCAGCGCACCACCGACCGCATCCTCCAGATGCTCGACTTCGACTTCTTCGAGTTGCTCGATTCGGTCACCATCGCCCGCTCCCGCAAGCACATCCAAGCGTTCTATGACACCACCGAGATCGGCGCCTTCCCGGAACGACGCCCACCGCTCTCGATCCGTGAGCCACTCACTGACCTCCCGGATGTGCCGGGCTTCAATGACATCTTCGAGCAGCTTCAGGCGTTGAACCTCGCCGTCTACACCCCGCTGGCATATGTGTTCCCGAGTCGTCGTTCCAAGTACGAAGACCTCTACAACGTCACCGCCGGGAGCGCCCGATCCAATCTCGGGCAGGCAGGACGTGAGCAGGGTTTGAAGAAGCTCATGACCGTGAACCTGCTCAAGCGTCTGGAGAGCTCGGTCGACGCTTTCCGCCTCACCCTGGGAAAGATCGAAGGCGCCGTCACCCACATGCTCGGGCGCATCAGCAACCATGCGGGCAACCTCGCCGACCTGAGCCCCGAGCTCGCGGGGCTCGACTTCGATGTCGATGACGAAGACGACGCGAACATCGAAGCGCTCTCCTTCGGCGAGAAGATCAAGATCGACCTCGACGACCTCGACCTCGAGTCCTGGCAGCGTGACTTGTGGAACGACCGCGGGACCCTGCGCGAGCTTCTCGATGAGATGCGCAGGGTCACTCCCGAGCACGACCTCAAGCTCCGCAAACTCAAGCAGCTCATCGAGGACAAGGCGCAGCACCCGATCAACGACGGCAACCGCAAGGTGCTCGTGTTCTCCGCCTTCGCCGACACCGCCGACTACCTCTACCGAGAGCTGGCGCCCACCCTCGCTGCGGCGGGGCTCGACACTGCGGTGATCACGGGCGGTAGCCACGGCGCGAAGACGACGTTCGGTACGGGCTTCGACTTCCAGCAGGTCATGTCTCTGTTTTCACCGCGCTCCAAGCAGCGCCACCTCACGATGCCGCGCGAGACGCGCGAGCTGGATGTGCTCATCGGCACCGACGTGATCAGCGAGGGCCAGAACCTCCAGGACTGCGACTACCTGATCAACTACGACATCCACTGGAACCCGGTGCGCATCATCCAGCGCTTCGGGCGCATCGACCGCATCGGCTCCACCAACAGCCAGATTCAGCTCGTGAACTTCTGGCCCGACATCTCTCTCGACGAGTACATCAACCTCAAGGAACGCGTCGAGAACCGCATGGTCATCGCTGACCTCGCTAGCACCGCAGACGACAACGTCCTCACCCTCGAGGACTCAGACGCCGCCTTCCGCAAGGAGCAGCTCCGCAAGCTCCAAGATGAGGTCATCGAGCTCGAAGATGTCCGCACCGGGGTCTCGATCACCGACCTCGGGCTCAACGACTTCCGCATGGACCTGCTTGGCTACATCAAGGAACACGGCGACCTCGACACCGCGCCCCGCGGCCTCCACGCCGTGATCCCCGCCGACCTCAGCAAGGGGCTACGACCTGGCGTTATCTTCGCCCTCCGTAACCTCACAGCGGATGAGCACGTCAACCGAGGCAACCGGCTCCACCCGCATTATCTCGTCTACCTCGATGATCAGGGCGAGGTCATCGCGAATCACACCAAATCCAAGCACCTCCTCGACCTGCTGCGCGCCGGCTGCCGACCCTACGAGGAGCCGGTCAGCGATGTCGTCAATGCGCTCAACGCCGCGACCGGCGAGGGTGCTCAGATGGGGAAGTATTCGGAGCTGCTCACCGACGCGATCCGCTCGATGGTCGATGTCACCGAGGAGCGCGACATCGACACTCTCTTCACCGGTGGCAGCACCACGGCCTTGACCCAGACCATCGCCGGTCTCGACGACTTCGAGTTGACGGCGTTCATCGCTGTCGTAGACCCCAACGGGGGCGGCGCCGATGACTGACATCCTCTACCGCTGGCCGGAGGCAACCAGGTTCGGCAGACGAGTACCCAAAGAGAAGGTCTACGAGCACGGCACCGTCAGCTCCGCTGTGCGCGAGAAGTTCATCAATGAGGTCCAACGCATCACCTGGGCATACAAGCTCGCCGAGGCCACCATGAATCTCCCCGGCACACCAGCGGTGCCCGAGATTCAGGTCTTCACGATTCATGCCAAGACCGATGAGGTCAGCGACGCCGTTCTGGGCGCCATCGACAAGGCCATCCCGTTCCCTATCATCTTCGAGATCACGCGCCGCTCCGCCGGGCAGCCGGAGACTCGGACAGTCGCAGCGCACAAGCAGCTCGGAGCCGGAGCGCCGAAGACCAGCGCCTACTACTCGACCGGTTGGCATCCAGGCAACACGTGGCGGCGGGCCCTACCGACGGCGATCACACTGCCCGCCCTCTACGCCGCGCTCCTGCAGCCGCTGACGCCGATCACCGCACGCCCGGGCGAGGAAATGTCAGAGGTCGCCGACAGACTGGCCACTGTGCGCAAGCTCGAACGTGAGGTCGCAGCGTTAGAGCGCAAGCTCCGTACCGAGCCACAATTCAACCGCAAGGTCGAACTCCGGCGCACACTCAAGACGAAGCAACACGAACTGGAACGGCAAAGGTAACCCGTGGAGAGACTACGAATGACATCACCCGACCTCACACAGGCCAACATCGACAAGATAAATGAACTGTTCCCCAACGTCGTCACCGAGAGCTCCGACGCGGGCGGCAAGCTCGTGCGAGCGGTCGACTTCGACCTGCTGCGCCAAGAACTCAGCGACCACATCGTGGAGGGGCCACAGGAACGGTACCGGCTCGACTGGCCTGGTAAGCGCGCTGCCGCCTTCACGGCGAACGCTCCGATCGCGAAGACCCTCCGCCCCGTTCGCGAGGAGTCGGTTGACTTTGATACGACGAGGAACCTCTTCATTGAGGGCGATAATCTGGAGGCTCTCAAGCTCCTTCAGGAGTCGTATCTCAGCAAGGTCAAGCTGATCTACATCGACCCGCCCTACAACACGGGAAACGATTTCGTCTACGACGATGACTTCGCCGAGTCGAGCGCCGAGTACCTCGCCCGCTCTGGTCAAAGCATGGAGAGCGGTGAGCGGCTGGTTGCGAACTCCGAGGCGAACGGCCGCTTCCACTCTGACTGGCTAAGCATGATATACCCGCGGCTCAAGTTGGCCAGGAACCTACTGACCGACGACGGCGTGCTTGTTGTGTCGATCGACGAGAACGAACACGCCAACCTCGTGCGTTTGGGCGAGGAGGTTCTCGGCGACGCGTCGTACGTCGGAGAGATCGTGCTGAAGAACAGCAGCAAGAACGACCAGGCGTACGTCTCAATCCAGCATGAGTACATCGTCTTCTTCGTGAAGAACCGGTCGGCTAACGGAGGCGACTGGGGTGAGAAGAAGGAGGGGCTCGACAAGATATACGCGGCCTTCGACGAGTTTCACAGGAAGCACGGTAACGACTGGGCGGCCATCAATGCGGAAGCGAAGGCCTGGTACAAGACCTTCCAAGCAAGTGATCCAGTCGCCGGAAGTAGGCATTACGAGTGGATGGACGAGCGCGGAATCTACTTCGCATCCGACATCTCTGGTCCAAACGACAGTCAGTACGTCTACGACGTAACACATCCTGTGACCGGCGAAGTAGTGAAAATGCCGGCTTCCGGTTGGCGCTACCCGAAAGAGGAGATGTTTCGTCGCATCTCGGACAGCCTTGTCCACTTTGGGGACGACCACACCAGTGTGCCGAAGAACAAGACCTACCTCAAGAACACCGAGTACCAGAGCCTCACGAGCATCCGCTACGCCGATGGCCGCGCGGCCTCGAAGCGGCTAGCGGCGCTATTCGGCGAGAAGGTCTTCACGAACCCCAAGGACGAGCTTTTGCTCCGGGACATCTATCGCGCAGTCGGCGTGTCTGGCAATGACATCGTGCTCGACATGTTCGCGGGCTCGGGATCGGCGATGCAGGCCGTTCTCGAACTCAACAGCACTGAGTCGATGTCATGCCGTTTCATCGGAATCCAGGTTGCCGAGGACTTGAATGAGTCGCTGAAGACGGCGAAAGGAGCTGCGAAGAAAATCACTATGAACGCAATTCGTCACCTCAAGTGCCTCGGGCGTCCGGAGACCGTTGCTGAGATCACCAAGCAGCGAATGCGGCTCTCGCACGAGAGGTTTGCGGGCGACCTGCTGGCGGATAGCGGATTCCGCGCGCTGCGAGTGGACACCTCGAACTTGATCGACACCCTGGCAGTCCCGGACAGCCTCTCGCAAGACATGCTGTCCGGGGCCATCAACAGCGTCCGGCCGGACCGCGACACGTACGACCTGCTGTTCCAAGTGCTACTCGACTGGGCCTTGGACCTGAGCGAACCCGTCGTCGCCGAACAAGTTGATGGCCGTGAAATTCTGTCGGTGGCTGAGGGAGCCCTCGTCGCCTGCTTCTCTGGAGACATCAATCCGACCATCATCAGTGAGGTCGCAAGACGGCAGCCTCTGCGAGCTGTCTTCCTGGATTCAGGCTTCGCCACCGATGCCGCGCGAATCAACGCCGAGCAGGTATTCCGCGAGGTGTCACCCGCGACCGAGGTACGGACGATCTGAGGAACGACATGACCTTGACCCACGACGAACTCACCGAACTCCTCGATCGGCTGCTAGCCGGTTGGGAGAACGAGGTTGTCGAGTTCAAGGAGGCTGCACGCCAGTTCTCTGCGGACAAGACGGGTGAGTATGTCTCGGCGCTGAGCAACGAGGCGAACCTACGCGGACTCGCGTCGGGGTGGCTCGTCTTCGGCGTCTCGAACGCTCGGCAGGTTGTGGGCACGACCCATCTCATTGATGTGCAGCAGCGCCAGACGTTGAAGCACCACATCCATCAGTCCATCGATCAGGGGCTGACCGTCCGCGAGGTCTACGAGGTCATGTACTCGGGCAAGCGCGCGGTTCTGCTTGAGGTGCCGGCGGCGCCTCGCGGCATCCCGATCTCGTGGAAGGGTGACTACCGAGCTCGCTCCGGCGAGAGCCTGGTGCCGCTCTCGCTCGACAAGTTGGATGAGATTCGGCGGCAGACCATCAGCGCTGACTGGTCGGCGGTCGTGGTTCCTGACGCGACGCTCGCTCACCTCGATCCGGCGGCGATCACACGCGCGCGTCAGGGGTTCACCGAGCGGTACGCCTCTCGCATCCCGGCTGCCGACATCGACGCGTGGGATGACGCGACCTTCCTGGCCAAGGCGAGGTTGACTCGCGACGGTCGGATCACCCGAGCCGCGCTCCTTCTGCTCGGTGCCGACACCTCGACGCATCTGCTGACCCCGCACCCGGCGCAAATGACCTGGAAGCTCGTTGGCGAGCAGCGGGCAAACGAGCACTTCCGGTTGCCGTTCCTGCTGAAAACGACGGCACTCGCGAAGCGTATCCGCAACGTGCAGCTCCGACTCCTGCCACCTGACGAGCTGATCTATCGAGAGATCAGTAAGTACGACGAACGTAGCCTGCTCGAAGCGCTCTACAACTGCATCGCGCACCAGGACTACACGCGACACTCCCGGATCATCGTCACTGAGCACGCCGACCGCATCGTGTTCGAGAGCGTGGGCGAGTTCTTCGATGGCGCGCCCGACGACTACGCCCTGGACGAGCGCACCCCACGGCAGTACCGCAACCCCTTCCTCGTCGAGGCGATGACAGAGCTGAACCTCATCGACCAGATGGGCTACGGAATCCACCGCATGGTGCAGGACCAGGTCCGACGGTTCCTCCCGTTGCCTGACTACGACCTCAGCACCGCTGGCGAGGTGAAGCTCACTATTCCGGGCGGGGTGATCGAAGAGTCCTACTCCCAGCTGCTTATGGTCCGAACCGATCTTCCTCTTGAAGATTTGCTTGCGCTGGATCGAGTGCAGAAGGGGCTCGACATCAGCGAGAAAGCCGCCCGTCATCTGCGCAGAGTTGGGCTGATCGAGGGCCGCAAGCCTCACCGCCGGATCACTCCTCGTGTCGCAGCGGCGACCGGGGCGATGGCCGACTACATCCGCACCCGGCCCCAGGCAGACGCGCATTACGCTGCCCTGCTGACTGACTTCCTCCGCGCGCAGGGACACGCAGACCGCGGCGACGTGGAGGCACTGCTCCGGCCGGCACTTAGCGAAGCGCTCACCGAGCAGCAGAAGACAACCAAGATCACGAATCTCCTGACGAAGTTGCGACGCCGCGGTGTCATCATCAACCGCGGTACCCGCACGAAACCACGATGGGAGCTTTCTTCCGTAGGCGACGGAAGCGGGCGGTCCGAGCCTCCGCGCAAGAAGGATGACGATTCCAGCGGTACCGCTAGAGGGCTGGGATCAGCGTGAACACACGCATCTCCGCCGCCCGCAACCTTCTAGCAGCGACGACGAACAGCGCCTATTGCAGAAAGAAAGACACTCGATGAAGCTCCAGTTCAAGGTCCAGCAGTACCAGACCGATGCCGTCGATGCTGTCGTCGAGACATTCGCCGGGCAGCCGAAGCACGACGGTATCTCCTACCGGATCGACCCCGGCAAGGTCCGCCCTGTGGCGGACCCGGCCCTGTTCGGGGCCGAGGAGCGCCCGGAGGCCGGTCTGCGCAACGCGGAGATCGTCCTGTCGGGCGCGCAATTGCTGGAGAACGTGCACGCGGTACAGCGGTCACGAAACCTCCCGCTGTCGGCCAAGCTCGCCTCCAGCGCTGCCGCTCCAGGTGCACCGAACCTTGACGTGGAGATGGAGACGGGGACGGGCAAGACCTACGTCTATATCAAGACGATCATGGAGTTACACAAGAGGTACGGCTGGTCGAAGTACATCATTGTGGTGCCCTCAGTCGCGATCCGCGAGGGCGTGAAGAAATCGTTCGACGTGACCGCCGAGCACTTCCAGCAGCTCTATGGCACCAAGCCGCGCTCGTTCATCTACAACTCCTCCCAGCTGCACGAGCTGGAGCGGTTCAGTTCGGATGCCGGGGTGCAGGTGATGATCATCAACATCCAGGCGTTCAACGCCACCGGTAAGGACAACCGCCGCATCTACGACGAGCTCGATGATTTCCAGTCCCGCCGTCCAATCGACGTCATCAGCGCCAACCGGCCGATCGTAATCATCGACGAGCCGCAGAAGATCGGAGCGCCCAAGTCGCTGGAAGCATTGTCTCGTTTCAACGCGCTGATGCTGCTGCGGTACTCCGCCACGCACAAGGTCGATCACACCAAAGTGCACCGCCTCGACGCGCTGGACGCCTACAACCAGAAGCTCGTGAAGAAGATCGCCGTGCGAGGTATCACCGTGAGGGGACTCGCCGGATCGACCGCCTACCTGTACCTGGACGCCATCGAGATCGCGAAGGGTGCCAAGCCTCGGGCGCGGGTCGAGATTGAAGTGCAGATGGCCTCGGGTATCAAACGGCAGGTCAAGCGCCTCGACATGGGCGCCAACCTCCACGATGTCTCCAACGGGATCGAGGCATACAAGGGACTGTTCATCACCGAGGTGGATGCCAACCGCGATGTGATTGAGCTGAGCAACGGCGATGTGGTCGTGGCGGGACAGCTCGCCGACCGGGATGTCACCGAGGAGAGCAAGCGCCGCATCCAGATTCGCGAGGTCGTCCGCGTGCATCTGGACAAGGAACGCGAGCTGTTCAGCCAAGGCATCAAGGTGCTCTCGCTGTTCTTCATCGATGAGGTCGCTAAGTATCGCGATTACAGCCGCGAGGACACCCTCGGCGATTATGCGCTTATCTTCGAGGAGGAGTACACCGCGATCCGCAACGAGGTGCTCGGCGAACTCGCCATCGACCAGGCGGCCGAGGAGTACCAGGCGTATCTGCGCCGTGACAGCGTGGGTCAGGTTCACGAGGGCTACTTCTCGATCGACAAGAAGACCAAACATCTCGTCGACAACGAAAAGGCAATCAAGAAGACAGGTGACGAGAAGGGACTTTCGACGGACACTGACGCCTACGACCTGATCCTCAAAGACAAGGAACGTCTGCTGTCGTTCGCCGAACCCGTCCGGTTCATCTTCTCCCACTCCGCACTGCGCGAGGGCTGGGACAACCCCAACGTGTTCGTCATGGGCATGCTCAAGAAGAGTGACAACACCGTCTCCCGCCGTCAGGAGATCGGACGCGGCCTGCGGCTGGCCGTCGACCAGCACGGTGAGCGGATGGACAATCCCGTCACAGTGCACGACATCAACGAGTTGACCGTCGTCACCGACGAGTCCTATACCGACTTCGTAACCGGTCTCCAACGCGAAATCTCCGAATCGCTCGCCGCGCGGCCGCGCAAGGCCAGCGCCAAGTTTTTCGTCGGCAAGACCATCCAGACGCTCTCGGGCGAGTCGGTCATCGAAGAAGCCGTCGCCCAGGCGCTCTACAAGTACCTGGTCAAGAACGACTACGTGAACGACGACGACACCATCTCCGACGCATACAAGCAGGCAAAAGAAGATGGAACCCTCGCCGCGCCGACTTCCGAGGTGCTGCTACCAGTGATTGACTTCGTGTGGCCGGTGATCGACGTGCTCTATCTCGACCTGCCGGTGCCCACCAATGACCGCAAGCCGAAGAAGATCCCGCTGAACGAGGCCAACTTCGCCCGCAAGGAGTTCCAAGCCTTGTGGGGCAGGATCAACCACCGCGCCGTCTACCAGGTCGAGTTCGACTCCGGAGAGCTGATCCGCAAGGCGATCGACCACCTCGACAAGCACCTCAACGTCGCGGCGCTGCAATACGTCGTACAAGCGGGCCAGCAACGCGAGCAGTTGGAGGCTGACGATCTGACCAGCGGCGCCGGTTTCGCAGTGCAGAATACGCAGACACACACCGAGGCCGTGAGCGCGGGCTCGCAGGTGAAGTATGACCTGCTGGGCGAGATCACCGAAAAGACCCAGCTCACCCGTCGCACGATCGCTGTGATCCTCCGCGGCGTCACGCCAGGAACGTTCGCCAAGTTCCGCCTTAACCCCGAGCAGTTCATCACCGAGGCAGCCCGGCTCATCAACGAGCAGAAGGCCACGGTCATCGTCGAGCACCTCGCCTATGACGCGCTCGAAGACCGCTTCGACTCTGCGATCTTCACCGAAAACCAGGCCGCCCAAGATTTTTCGAAGGCCGGGTCGAAGCTCAAGAAGCACGTCTATGACTACGTGGTCACCGACTCCAAGGTTGAGCGCGAGTTTGTCACCGAACTGGACACCAGCCACGAGATCGCCGTCTACGCGAAGCTCCCGCGAGGGTTCTTCATTCCCACTCCTCTTGGCGAATACAACCCGGACTGGGCCATCGCGTTCACCGACGGCAGCGTCAAGCATGTCTACTTCGTCGCTGAAACGAAGGGCTCGTTGTCGACACTCCAGCTCAAGGGTGTCGAGGACGCCAAGATCGAGTGTGCCCGCAAGTTCTTTGCCTCACTCAACGCGAAGAACGGTAATGACGTCACCTACGACGTGGTAACCGACTACACCGAGTTAATGCAGCTCGTGGGGGTATGAAAACGATGCTTGAGTACCTTCGGCCACGCGGTGCCCCTGCGTTTGACCCTGCATCTGGCGCAGATATTGGCCCGCTCAAACCGGTGAACTTTTCTTCGGGCCCAACGGTTCCGGCATCACGACCATCAGCCGTGCCTTCGCTGACTCGACGTAGTTCACTGGAATCACTCTGGAGCGGAATCCAGCGACCAGCGTGCTCGGCACCAAGGTCTATAACCGTGACTACATCAACGCGACGCTCACGTCTGCAGACCACCTCGACGGGGTGTTCCTACTAGGAGAGGCTCGCTCAACACGAGTTTTGGTTAGCTGCAAAGAACCGTGAAATCGAGGATGGTCGTACCTCGCTGAAAGAGACGGCGCGGGCGAAGCGCAACTAAGTCCCTGCAGAACTGCGTGAGATGTTCACGGGTACAACAACAGCAAGGACCGGCTTCTCGACCGACTGCTCGAGGTCGCCGTGGCGAACCGCTCCGCATCCGAGGACTTTGAGGCGCTCACGCCCGAGGCAGCAGCGGTTCTTAGCGAGGAGGCGCAACCGATCCAAGAACTTCCTCTTGGACGCGACATCAGGATCGAAGACGCGCCCGGCCACTCGCTCTTGGGCGTGGCTGTCGTGGGTAGCGGGGATGTGCACCTCACGCCCTCTATCCAGCAGCTCAGCAATGCCGACTGGGTGCAGCACGGGCGCGCCCATCTCGAACACACGCACGGTGTCTGTCCGTTCGGCCAGCAGACCGCTTCATCTGACCTCAGCGAACAGTTAGAGGCGTATTTCGATCGGACCTACGTCGAACAGATGCAGCGACTGGCGGCGTTCGATCGACACTTCGAGTCCTGGGCGCAACAGTGAGCGTCCTATCTCGACAATCCGACGGCAACGCGTCGAGCCACGGAGCACATCAACTCCGAGCGGCTAGCCACGGGGTGGGCTGCACTGGAGAAGGAGATCTCTGACACGCGAGCGGTGCCGGTGTCGTGTCACAGGGGGCGGGTAG
>JAKDKI010000080.1 GCA_030453435.1 Kocuria sp. | reverse complement strand
AACCGACCGAGATCGGTAGGCTGAAGACAGGGCACCGCCCGATAGGTCAACGACCAGCAAGGAGATTATCCATGGCAATGATCATTGCTTTGCAAGCCCGTCAGATTCTGGACTCACGTGGCAACCCCACCGTAGAGGTCGAGGCACTGCTCGAGGACGGCAGTTTCGGCCGCGCGGCAGTTCCCTCGGGAGCATCCACGGGCGAATTCGAAGCAGCCGAGCGCCGTGACGGGGACAAGAAGGTCTACCTGGGCAAGGGCGTTCTGGACGCCGTCAACGCCGTGGACGAGGACCTGGAACAGGCCATCGTGGGCTTGGACGCCTCCGATCAGCGCGCCGTGGACCAGGCAATGCTCGACCTGGACGGCACCGATAACAAGTCCAAGCTCGGCGCCAACGCCATCCTGGGCGCGTCCATGGCCGTGGCTCGGGCCGCAGCAAGCTCCGCGGACCTGCCGCTGTACAAGTACCTGGGCGGGCCCAACGCCCACGTGCTGCCGGTGCCCATGATGAACATTCTCAACGGTGGCTCCCACGCTGACTCCAACGTGGACATACAGGAGTTCATGATTGCTCCGATCGGCGCTCCCACCTTTGCAGAGGCACTGCGCTGGGGCGTTGAGGTCTACCACTCGCTCAAGTCCGTTCTCAAGGATCGCGGCCTGTCCACCGGTCTGGGTGACGAAGGCGGTTTCGCGCCGAATCTCAAGTCCAACGCCGAGGCGCTCGACCTGATCCTCGACGCCATCAAGAAGGCCGGCTACAAGGCGGGCTCGGACATCGCACTGGCTCTGGATGTGGCTTCCTCCGAGTTCTTCGAGAAGGGCAAGTACTCCTTCGAAGGCAAGAAGCGCTCCGCCAAGGACATGTCCGACTACTACGCGGACCTGGTCAAGAAGTACCCGCTGGTCTCCATCGAGGACCCGCTGGACGAGGACGACTGGGAAGGCTGGGCCACCCTGACCCAGGCCATTGGCGACAAGGTGCAGTTGGTCGGTGACGACCTGTTCGTGACCAACCCGGAGCGTCTGGCCCGCGGTATCGAGGGCGACGTGGCCAACGCGCTGCTCGTGAAGGTCAACCAGATCGGCAGCCTCACGGAAACCTTCGACGCCATGGAACTGGCTCAGCGCAACGGTTACCGCTGCATGGTCTCGCACCGTTCCGGCGAAACCGAGGACACCACCATCGCGGATATCTCCGTGGCGGTGAACGCCGGCCAGATCAAGACCGGTGCCCCGGCACGCTCGGAGCGCGTGGCCAAGTACAACCAGTTGCTGCGCATCGAGGAAGAACTCGGCGACGCCGCCCGCTACGCCGGCGCTTCCGCGTTCCCGCGCTTCTCCGCCAAGTAAGACACTGCACCCACAGCAGTGGCTGAACGAACCGCCCGGTTCCCCTCGCGGGGGACCGGGCGGTTGCGTGTGGGGAGGCTCGCGCGGGTTCGTGCGGGAAACAGCCAAGTTCGGGTCGCTAGAATGACCCGCAGGATTGATCAAGGTGCGTCTCAAGCTGGGACCACCGTGGAGCGCGGGAGGTGTGCATGGTTGGCCCCAGGCCCAGGATTCCCCGGTTCTCCGGCAAGAAGCAGGGCACGGAACAGAAGGCATCTGCGGCGGGTCGAGCCAAGGAATCGGGTCAGCGCATGCCCGCTTCTGGTGCGGGGCACTCCGGCGGTGGGTCGTCCACGGTGACCGCGCCCACCCCGGCACACTCGTTCAACGGTCGACTCATTGCCCTGATTGTGGTGGCCACGCTGATCCTGTTCTTGGCCGCGCCCACCGCGAAAATCTTTTTCGACCAGCGGGCTCAGATCGCGGCTCTCGAAGAGTCCATCGCGGCCAAGGAACAAGAACAGCAGCAGCTCAAATTGCAAGAGGAACGCTGGGGTGATGAGGTGTACGTGGAGCAGCAGGCCCGCGAGCGCATGTTCTACGTCATGCCCGGTGAACGGGCCTACCTTGTGCTGGGTGCCGAGCAGACGGGTCGCCAGGCTGCGGAATCCTCTGCCGAACAGGTCGAGGCGGGCAAGCCCGCGTGGGCGGACGGCCTGTGGCAGTCGGTCGTGGATTCTGCCTTCCCGCGGACCGAACCGGACATCGCCCCTGTAGAGCCAGAGCAGTAACCTTTTCCTCTTGGCGGATCATGTTCGCAGTGGATCCGTCTCCCTCGACGACCTGGCCCAGCAGCGCGCCGGAAAGTAGTACGCAAGTGACTGAAGCACAGCCGACTCACGACCCAGCAGTGACCCAGCAGGATCTCACCGTGGTGGGCCACCAGCTCGGCCGCCCAGCGCGTGACGTGGTGGAGATCGCGGCACGCTGCGTGTGCGGTAACCCCCTGGTGGTCGCCACCGCACCGCGGTTGGCCAATGGCACCCCGTTCCCCACGGTGTTCTACCTGACGCACCCGGTGATCACGTCAGCGGTGTCCCGGCTGGAGGCCGAGGGCAGCATGTACGGCATGTCCGACCGGATCAAGGATGATGCGCAGTTGGCGGAGCAGTATCAGGCCGCGCACGAGCATTACCTGGGGGAGCGGCGTCGGATCGGGGAAAAGGCCGGTATCGGCGAGGTCTCCGAAATCGAAGGCATCTCCGCTGGAGGTATGCCCACGCGCGTCAAATGCCTGCACGTGTTGGTGGGGCACAGTCTTGCTGCCGGCCCCGGCGTGAATCCTCTGGGCGACGAGACCCTGGAGCTCATCGCGGATACCTGGACCCAGGAACGTTGCGCGTGCGCCCCGGAGTGGCGCACGGCCGACTGACCGCGTTCACCGCATACCGCGGCGCCCGCCCCACGGACCATTCGTGCGGCGGGCGCCGTCTTGTTCGGTCGATCCACCGCGGGCGCGAGGTTCTGGACCGCTAGCGCCTCACCGACGTGGGCGCCCCGCGTCCGCCGCGGTTCTGCACGGCCTTGATCAGTTCGACGAGCAGGAAGATCACCACGCCGTTGAGCAGTGCGAAACCCCATTCCGCCCAACCCAAGGGAGCAGAACCGAACCACGCGTTCATGAACGGCGCGTAAGTGAAGACCATCTGTACCGCCAGGAGAATGCCCGTGGAGATCCACGTGGCCTTGTTCCCCGTGATCGCACGCGGGTGCAGGCTGGACAAGTGCAGGAAGCGCGAATTGAACAGCACGAAGATCTGACCCAGCACCAGCACGGACACCGCCGTGGTGCTGGCCACCGCGTCCGTGGCACCCGAGTCACTCATGACCCGGTAGGAGAGCAATGCTGCCGCGCCGATGAAGAACGCCACCCACACCACGCGTAACCACAGGGACACGGGAAGCAGGTTGGCATCGCGGTCGCGGGGCCGGCGTTGCATGATGCCCGGCTCGGCCGGTTCGTAGGCCAGCGTGATGGACAGCGTGATAGCGGTGACCAGGTTGACCCACAGGATCTGGGTGGGCCGCAGCGGCGGCTCGGATCCGAGCAGCACTGCTGCCAGCACCACCAGGCCCATGCCGATGCTCGTGGGGAGCAGGAACACCACGGATTTGCGGATGTTGTCGTAGATCCGCCGGCCCTCGTGGACCGCGCCCTCAATCGTGGCGAAGTTGTCGTCCGCGAGCACGATGTCAGCCGCTTCCTTGGTGGCTTCCGTGCCCTTGATGCCCATGGCGATACCCACGTTGGCTCGGGTCAGCGCCGGGGCGTCGTTCACGCCGTCTCCGGTCATGGCCACCACCTCGCGGCGGGCCTGGAGCGCATCCACTATGCGGATCTTGTGCTCGGGGCTGGTCCGCGCGAAGACGTCCACGTCCGTGACGCGCTCGACCAGTTCCTCCTTGGTCATGGCCTCGACCTGGGCACCGGTCACCACTACGGGATCGTCGTTGTTGGACAGGCCTAGTTCGCGGCTGATCGCTCGGGCGGTCTCCGCGTGATCTCCGGTGATCATTTTCACGTTGATTCCGGCCCCGTGGCAGGACGCCACCGCGGTGATGGCCTCTTCGCGCGGCGGGTCGACCAGGCCCACGAGCCCCACGAATTCCAGCCCCTCGTCGAGGTCCTCGTGAGCCAGGGATGTGGTGCCGGCGGCCACGGTCTTCCGTGCAGCGGCCAGCACTCGCAGCCCCTGGGAGGCCAGCTCCGTGTTGGCGCGTTCCCACGCATCCGGATCGAACTCCGTGGCTCCGTACTCGTCCGGCAACTGGGTCGAACAGCGCTGCAGCAACCGATCCGGGGCGCCCTTGACGAGAATCTCACGTTCGCCTTGGGGAGCCTCGCTCAGTACGGCCATGTACTTGTTCGACGAATCGAAGGGGAGGGCGCCCAGACGAGTGTAGGGAACGGCGTCGAACCCGGCCTTGCGTCCGAAGATCGCCAGCGCCGCCTCGGTGGGTTCGCCCACGATCTCGATGCGCTCGCCGGTCCCGCGCAGTGAGGCGTCGTTGCAGAGCACGACGGCGCGCGCGAGCGCCCGTGCATTGCGGGAGGCTTCCTCGGCGGCCTCGCCGGAGGCCATGACCGTGCCCTGATCCGTGTAGCCCTCGCCGGTGATTGCAAAGCGACCGCCGGGAACCGAGGCCACCCGCGCGGTCATTTCATTGCGGGTCAGGGTGCCGGTCTTGTCGGAGCAGATGGTGGTGACCGCGCCGAGTGTCTCCACGGCTGTCATGGTGCGGGTGATGGCCTTGTGACGGGCCATTTGCTGCACGCCCAGCGCCAACGTGATGGTCACGAGTGCGGGCAAACCCTCGGGGACGGTGGCCACGGCAAAGCTGATGAACGAGCTCAGCACGGTCTGCGTGGGCATCGAATAAATGAACCATGCAATCAGCATCATCACGGCACTCACGACCAAGATGCCCAGCGCGAAATGCTTGCCCAGGCGGTCCATTTGTTCGGTCAGGGGCGTCGCCAGCTGGTCGATATCGTCCACCAGCGACTGGATGCGACCGATCTGCGTGTTCGAGCCGGTCGCGACCACCACGCCCAGCGCGGTGCCACGGGTGACCACGGTTCCGGAGTGGGCGATGCTGGTGCGATCACCGATGCCGGCGTCCTCCGCCACGGCCTCGGCGTGCTTGTCGCTGGGCTCGGATTCGCCCGTGAGCGCGGATTCATCGATGGCCAAGCGATTGGTGTCCAGGAGGCGCAGATCGGCGGGCACCTTGTCACCGGGGCCCAGCCGAACGACGTCGCCGGGCACCAAGTCCTCGCCGTCCACTTGCTGCCACTCGCCGTCGCGCAGCACCGAAGCGTGCACGGAGAGCATGCTGCGGATTCCGGCCAGAGCCTTTTCCGCCTGACCCTCCTGGACGAAACCGATCACCGCGTTGCCCACGGCCACGGCAATGATCACCCAGAAGTCGACCCATTCCCGGTAGAAGGCCGTGATGACCGCGGAGACCAACAGGATGTATATGAGCACGTTCTTGAAGTGCGCCAGGAATCTCAGAATCGCCGGTTTCCGTTGGGCGGGTGGCAGCCGGTTGGGCCCCACCCGATCACGGATCTCTCCTGCCTGCGGGGTGGTCAGACCGGAGTCTTGCGAACCCAACTCCCGTAGGGCCTGCTCCGGCGAGAGCGCGTGGAACGTTTGGCTGGATATGCCGTGGCCGATTTCTGAGGTCATCGTTGGTCTCGATCGTGTTGTCGCGTGTCAGGCAGGGAAATCGTTAGTGACCTTCAGTTTTTCACACGTTGGTCAGACCAAGCCGTCCGAGACAGATGCGCAACGCGGGTAAAGTGGGACCGCGCCGTTGAAAGGCGCTTTTCCCACAGAACCGAGGATCCACCACCCATGCGCGTTGCTGCCATTGACTGCGGTACCAACTCCATCCGCTTGCTGATCGCGGATGTTAAGGACAAGAACGGACATCCCGAACTCCACGACATCGTGCGTGAAATGCGCGTGGTTCGGTTGGGGCAGGGTGTGGATGCCACAGGCTGGTTGGCCGAGGCCGCACTGGAACGTACTTTCACCGCGACTGAGGAGTACGCCCGCCTGATCAAGAAGCACAAGGTCGACAAGATCCGTTTCGTCGCCACCTCCGCCACTCGCGACGCGGGCAACCGCCAGGTGTTCGTGGACGGAATCCGGGAACGCTTGGGCGTGACCCCCGAGGTTGTCACCGGAGATGAAGAAGCAGCCCTGTCTTTCCGCGGTGCCGCCGATGCCACCGGCCCCCTCAGCCCTGAGGACCGGGTGCTCGTGGTCGACCTGGGTGGTGGTTCCACCGAGTGCGTACTGGGAACCGTGGACGGTGTGACTGCGGCCAAGAGCGTGGACGTGGGATGCGTTCGCATGACCGAACGTCACTTGGGCTCCAACCCTCCCACTGACGAACAGCAGCGCCAGGTGCTCCAGGACGTGGACGAGGCCATGGATTCGGTGTCCAGAATTGTTCCGTTGTCACAAACCACCCACCTGGTGGGTGTCGCGGGAACGATCACCACGGTGACGGCACACGCCATGGACCTGAAGAGCTACAACCCGGACAAGATTCACGGATCGACCATGTCCGTGGACTCGATCGCCAAGGCCTGTAAAGACCTCACGGCCATGACCAAGAAGGAACGGGCACAGCTGGGGTTCATGCACGAAGGCCGCGTGGACGTGATCGGCGGCGGCGCCCTCGTGTGGCGGCGCGTGATTGAACGCGTAGTCTCTGCGACACAAGGCCGTGTGCAGTCGGTCACAGCCAGTGAACACGATATTTTGGACGGAATCGGTCTGTCCCTGGTCCGCTGACCCCTCCGATCGTCCTGATTCTCCAACGGCCAGGGGCGTCCCCACCGGTGCGTTCCTAGTCGAGTAGAGGTTAGTCATGTCGGTTCACGCGAAGCGCCGCCGCGCACTCTCGGGTGCGGCCGCTGCCGCTCTGGTTTTGTCTTTCGCCGCAGCTCCTGCGGTGGCCATGCCCGACAACGAGCAGCCTCCGGGAGCCCCCGCCCCCGCGCCGTCGATCCCCGTGGAAACTCCCGTGGCGCCGCCGCCCCCGGACGGCAAGGTACCGGTTCCCGTGGACTCGATCCGCGAGCGGGAGTACTGGCTCGACGAATACGGTGTGCGCGATGCGTGGAAGGAATCCACCGGCAAGGGTGTGAAGATCGCCGTGATCGACACCGGTGTGGACGCGACACATCAGGATCTGAGCGGCACCGTCAAGGACGGCACGGACGTCTCCGGCAAGGGAGACGGCAAGGGGCACCGCGGACTGGGCTCGGAACCCGAACACGGCACCCTCGTTTCGTCCTTGGCCGCCGGAACCGGTCACGGTGCGGATACTCCCGACGGTCCCGGTAAGCAGGGTGGCGTGATCGGTGTGGCGCCGGAAGCGGAGATCCTGCCCGTGTCCCTGTGGCTCGGCAACGAGGAACCTGGCGTCAAGGACGTCAACGAGCAGATTCCGAATGCCGTTCGTTGGGCCGTGGACAACGGTGCGGACGTGATCAACATGTCCGTGGGATCGGATTCCACGGAATGGCCGCAGTCCTGGGACTCAGCGTTCGCATATGCAGAGGAGAAGGACGTCCTGGTCGTGGCGGCCTCGGGCAACCGTGGTTCCGGACTCAACCAAGTGGGAGCGCCGGCCACGATCCCCGGTGTACTCACGGTGGGTGGCGTGAACCGCGCGGGCCAGGCGAGCTGGGATTCCTCCTCCCAGGGGATCTCGATCGCGGTTGCGGGTCCGAGTGAGGACATGGTGGGCGCCATGCCGGGTGACGGTTACGCCGAATGGTCCGGCACGTCTGCCACGGTGCCGCTGGTCTCCGGAACCGCCGCGTTGATCAAGTCCAAGAACCCGGAACTGAGCGCGGCGCAGATCGCCAACCAGATCATTCGCACCGCTCACGACGCCGGTGAAGAAGGTCAGGACTCGTTCTACGGCCACGGGATTCTGGATGTGAAGGCCGCTGTCGAACAGGACGTGCCAGACGTCGACAAGAATCCGCTGGGGAGCATGAAGCACTGGATGAGCGTGCACCGACCGGCAGCTGTGGAACCCAGCGAGGCGGCGTCGTCGCCCGAAGTCTCCGAGACCCCGGACACGGAACAGGTGACAGAGGAGGCGACCCCGCCGGTGGCCCAGGCGCCGCTCAACGAGACCGGTGCACTGCCCGTGGTCATCCTGGCCGGATTCGGTCTGGTAGTGGCGGGACTCACGGTGGCCGCGGTACTGCACATCCGCTCGATGAACCGCTGACGCCAACATTTCACGATCAGCGCAGTCCCACCCCCGCCTTTCGAAGCGGAAATTGGGGCGGCGATGAGTAGACTTTCAGGCATGGCTTTCAATCAAT
>JAKDKI010000414.1 GCA_030453435.1 Kocuria sp. | reverse complement strand
GCATGAGCACGCGGTAGCCCATGGCCTCGAGCACCTCGATCGCGGCCTTGCCGGGAGCGTCTGCGGAGAAGTTGGTGAACGTGTCCGGCCACAGCACCACCGAGGGCTTTTCCCCGGCCGCCGACGACGCTCGGTTGCCACCGCGCGCAAGGTCGCGAGCGGCGTCGTCGCCCTTGGTGCGCGCCTTGTACCACGAGGTGAGCGGGGTGTTGTTGAAGCGAATCATGCGGCGCTGAGGCTCGATGCCACCGAGCTTCTTGGTGAGTTCCTCGACCGGACGGAAGCGTTCCATGAAATTGACCGCGCGCAGCGAGCCGGGGACTTTGGTCACGAGCTTCATGAGCCACGGCATCCAGCCCATGGTCAGGTGCGCCATGGGGCGGCGATCCTTGCCGAGGAACGAGGTGAGGCCCTGGCGGAAGTGGTGGTGCAAGAACTCTGCCTTGTAGGTGGCCATGTCCACGTTGACCGGGCACTCGGTCGCGCACGCCTTGCACGAGAGGCAGAGGTCGAGAGCCTCGTAGGTTTCCTTGGACTTCCAGCCGTCGGTGATGTGTTCCCCGCGCAGCATCTCGGCGAGCGAGCGCATGCGGCCTCGGGTCGAGTGGACCTCATCGCCTGTAGCGACGAAGGACGGGCACATGGCGCCCGAATCCGAACGGCACGCGCCCACACCCACGCAGCGATTGATGGCTTGACCGAACGAGCCGTTGTCGGAGGAGAACGCGTGGACCGGAGTGAGCTCAAAGGTGCGAGCGCCGGGGCCCGGTCGGATGCCCTGGTCAATGGGTTCCGGATCCACGACGACACCGGGATTGAAGAAGTTCTCGGGATCGAAAATCCGTTTGAACTCCGCGAAAGCCTGCCGTGCTTCGTCCGAGTAGATGGTGGTCAGTAGCTCCGAGCGGGCGCGGCCGTCACCGTGCTCGCCGGACACCGAGCCGCCGTAGCGGTGCACGAGCTTCGCGGCGCGTTCGATGAATTCGCGGTACAGGGCCACGCCTTCATCGGTGTTGAAGTCGAAGGAGATGCGGATGTGCACGCAACCTTCGCCGAAGTGGCCGAACGGGATGCCACGCAGGTTCATCTCGTCCAGCAGCTCGTAGAGGTCCTTGAGGTAAGCACCCAGGTGCTCCGGGGGAACGGCGGAGTCCTCCCAGCCGGGCCAGGCCTCGCCGCCGTCCGGGAGACGGGTCACGATGCCCGCGCCGGCCTCGCGGATGCGCCACAGGGCACGTGCCTCGGTGGGGTCGCTGACGACCACGGAATCCACCACGGTCTCCTTGACCAGGGCGGGGAGTTTCTGGGCTGCTTCAAAGGCTTCTTCTTGGGTGTCCGCTCCGACCTCGCAGTAGAGCCAACCGCCGCCTTCGGGGAGCTCGCGACCCGCGTTCTCCTGACCCTGGCGGGTGCGCAACGCGGTGAGCAGGTCCGAGCCCATGCCCTCGATGGTCGTCACACCGGGCACACGGAACTTGGGGGCGGCGGTGGCTGCTTCGATCGCGTCTTTGAAACCGAGCACTGCCAGCGCGGTGAACTTGGGTTTGGCGACCAGCTTGACCTTGAGCTGGGTGATGATCCCGCACGTGCCCTCGGTCCCGGAGAAGGCCTTGGCTACGTCAAAGCCGTTCTCGCCCAGCAAGTAGTGGAGCCCGTAGCCGGAGACCTGGCGCGGGAACTGGCCGAGCTCGGTGCGCAGCATGGCCAGGTGGCGGTCGCGCAGTTGCTTGAGCTGAGAATCCAGGGCGGCGTCGGAGGTGCCGCCCGCCTCCAGGGTGACCTCGCGTCCGTCGGCGAGCATGACCGTGACCGCCGCCAGATTGGAGGCGCTGGTGCCCCACGCGACAGAGTGGGAGCCGCACGCATTATTGGCCACCATGCCGCCCACGGTGCAGCGGGAGTGGGTGGAGGGGTCCGGGCCGTAGGTGAGGCCGAACTCGCTCGCAGCATCACGCAGCTGATCGCAGATCACACCGGGTTCGATCGTGGCCGTGCCCTGGTCCGGGTCGATCTCCAGGATGCGGTTGAAGTACCGGGAGGTGTCGATGATCAGCCCGTCACCGATCGCATTGCCCGCCACCGAGGTTCCGCCGCCGCGGGAAATCACCGGCCAACTCTTCTCCTGCGCGGTGGCCAGCAGCTCGCGGATCTCGTCCACGGAGCGCGGTTCCGCCACGGCCTGGGGGAGCCTGCGGTAAATCGAAGCGTCGGACACGTACGCGGCACGAGTGGTCAAATCATCCCGGAGAGCAGTCATGGTCTAACTTTCGCCTACCCGCCCCCGGGATTCCAATTAGGTCACCTTTGTTCCGTGTCCCGGCCCATTCTCCCGGGGACGACGCCGCCCGCGCGCCTTCGTGGGGATGCACTGGTCCCCGATTGTTGGACTGGTTTTAGATGGTAGCGGTCTTCCGGTGTT
>JAKDKI010000413.1 GCA_030453435.1 Kocuria sp. | reverse complement strand
TACCCCCGCCCGAGGGCGTCGATCCGCGCGGCATGCACATGCTCGGGATCTTCGTAGCCACCATCATCGGGCTGATTCTGCAGCCGCTACCTACCCCGTCGCTAACGCTTATCGGGCTGGCGGTGGCCATGGTGACCGGAACGATGAGCGTTCCAGACGGCGAGGCTCTGGCCGGCTTCGCTAATTCCACGGTTCTACTCATCGTCGCGGCGTTCTTCATCGCGGACGGCTTTCTTCTCACCGGCCTGGGTCGACGTGTGGCCCTGATGTTCGTGTCCAAGCTCGGCAAATCCCCCATCGGAATCGCTTATGGAATGGCCGCCACTGACCTGATCCTCGCGCCGGCGACTCCTTCTAATACCGCTCGCGCGGGCGGCGTCGTCTACCCGATCATTCGGTCGATCGCCGAGGTCCAGAACTCGACTCCGGAAACCGACGAATCCCGCCGGAAACTCGGTTCCTACCTGACGTTCACGGCGTCCCACGTCAATGTGGTCACATCCGCCATGTTCGTCACTGCCATGGCTGGCAACCCGGTGGCACAGCAAGCCGCCGTCGACATGGGAATCGAAGTCACATGGGGCAACTGGGCTCTGGCCGCCATCGTCCCCGGCTTGTTGAGCTTAGCTGTCGTGCCGTGGGTCATGAGCAAGATCTACGGTCCCACGGTCACGAAAACTCCCGAAGCCCCTGCCATGGCGCGAAGTGAGCTCACCAGCATGGGCAAGATCTCCCGCGGTGAGATCACCATGATCTTCACATTCGTCTTACTGCTGGTGCTCTGGATCTTCGGCTCCAGCATCGGCATCGACGCCACCACCGCCGCCTTCGTGGGCATTGCCATCATGCTCCTGACCCGGGTACTGACCTGGAAGGACATGGCCGCTAACGGTTCCGCCTGGAACACCCTCATTTTCTTCGCCGTGCTTGTGGGCATGGCGGGCCACTTGAACGACCTGGGTGTGATCGACTGGATCGGCTCCGTGGTTTCCGGACTGGTCGGCGGCATGCCGTGGGGACTCGCCTTCGGAATTCTGGCGATCGTGTACTTCTACGTCCACTACCTGTTCGCCTCCAACACCGCGCAGATCGTGGCCATGTACGCCGTGTTCCTCGCCGCAGCAGTCGCGGCCGGAGCACCCCCGCTGTTCGCAGCGCTGGCCTTCGGCTTCATCGGCAACCTGTTCGGCACGCTGATGCACTACTCGTCCGGCCCCGCTGGCGTGATCTACGGTTCCGGTTACGTGAAGGTCAGCGAGTGGGTGCGCGTCGCGTTCATCATGTCCATCATCCTGATTCTGATCTGGACCGTGGCGGGCGGCGCCTGGATGGCCCTTCTCGGTATGTGGAACTAGAAACGTCCACTGGTACACCAATTATTGGGGGTACGTGCCTCCCGGAAAACGTTCATCAGTGCACGAGTTCTCGTTGCTTCGCAGCCTTGAGGGCGCGGACGACGCCGCGCGCTGCCGTTCTGCCCGCACGCGTCGCTCCCAGCGTGGAGGCCGACGAGCCGTAACCCACCAAGAACACGCGCGGGTCGGCGTCGACCCGCACACCTTCCGTGCGAATGCCGCCGCCGTGCTCGCGTAAGTGCAGCGGTCCCAGATGATCGATCGAGGCGCGGAAACCGGTGGCCCACAGCACAGCATCGGCATGCACTTCTTCTCCGGCGGCCAGCTGAACTCCGTCCTGAGTCAACGATGTCATCGGTCCCGCGGAAACCAGGATCCCGTCCTCGATCCCCCGCTGGTACTGCGGGGTCAAGGGCAAACCGGTCACGGACACCACACTCTTGGGCGGCAATCCGGCGCTGGTGCGTTCACGCACACGCCGTTCCACATCGCGACCCCATTCAGAGTCGAACGACCGCGGCTCGAACACGGGTTCCCGGCGAGTGACCCACGTGGTCGTCGCGCCGGCTTCATTGAGCTGCAGCAAGAACTGCACGGCGGACGTGCCGCCACCGACAACCACTACGTGCTGACCGGTGAACTCGGACGCGGACCAGAAATCCCGGGTATGGAGCTGCCGCCCGCGAAAATCGGCGCGTCCCGGATACCACGGCCAGAAGGGCTTATCCCACGTGCCGGTCGCGTTGATGAGGTACCGCGTGCGGAAGGCGCTGGCATCCGTGTGAACGAGCAGAGCGGCGTCGTCGTCATCGCTTTCGGACACCACGGAGGAAACTCGAGCCGAGCGGATGACCGGCAACGAAAAACGCGCCTCGTACTCCCCGTAGTAGCGGGCCACCACGGACGAAGCCGGCTCGGTCGGATCCGGGGTGCCGAGCGGGAGACCGGGTAGATCGTGGATCCCGTGAGCGGTGCCGAACGTGAGGGATGGCCATCGGTGTCGCCAGGCCCCGCCGGGACCGGGGTTGGCGTCGAGCACCACGAAGTCCTCGTGCGGACGCAACC
>JAKDKI010000412.1 GCA_030453435.1 Kocuria sp. | reverse complement strand
CTCGAGAAGTAAGGACCGCATGAGCATCGAGTACCGTCCGTGGCGCGAAGACGACGACCTCCGCTTGCTGGAGGTCTGGCCGGACGCGCCGTCGGCCCCTGGCCAAGCCTTCCGTGCCCGTTTGGGTGCCGACGACGACGCCGCTTTCTCCCGCACGCTCGTGGCCACCGATTCCGGTGTGCCCGTGGCGGCGGGGGTGGTCTACGAAACGCCGTGGCACCCGCAACGGCTGTGGGCTTACGTGGAGGTTGCACCGGACCGTCAGCGCGATGGGATCGGCCACGAGCTCGTGGCGCGGTTGCGCGGGGAAGCTGAGCGGGCGCCGTCCGGCGTCGGTGCCCTGCGCACACGAGTGACCCCCGGATCCACGGGGGATCAGTTCGCCCAGGCCGAAGGATTGAAGCCCGCCATGCGCTCGCGCGTGATCCGTGTGAACGCCGGCGCGCTGCCGATGCCGACCCTGGGAGAGAACGCGGACGGTACTCCCGCTCAGGCGATCGAGGATCTCGCCACCGGCTCCGTGGAACTCACGCGCGCCGTGTCGGAGTTCTACCGTTCGGTGCACGCGTGGGACCCCGTGGGCGAGATCGGCATTGGCGCGGTGAATCAGCAGTTGCTGTCGGACAAGGCCGGAGCTTTCGGTGCCGTGGTGCTGCGCGACGGCGCTGCCGCTTCCAATGGCCAGGCCCCGATCTCGGCTTTCGCCGTGAGCTACCGGCCCTTCGATCCGCACAACCCGGATCAGGAGCCTGCCGAGTTCGAGGCCGCTGACGTGCTGCTGGGTTACGTGCCCGGGGCAGAGGGCAGTGAGGCCGAGACGGGCGAGGCAGTGGAGAAACTGCTGGCCCTGCTGGTCAACGACTACCCGGTGGAACTTGAAGTGGACGACTCCATGACGCCGCTGGTCGCGGTGGTGGACAACCTGCTCGAGGCCGGCGTGGCGCACGTGGTCACGGAGACGGTGACGTTGGTCGATTGATCGTATGTCGGGGTCGAGCATCCTGAAACCGATGTGGCGAAGTTTCGCCAGCCGGTGACCGTCAGTGGTATGACGTTCTATGGAGAAAGGACGGCCATGTCATTACAAACGGTGCACTCGGAGAGCAAACCGCCCATGAACAGGCGGCTCAAGCTGATTGCCACGGTAGCCACATTCGGCGGATTACTGTTCGGTTACGACACCGGAGTGATTAACGGTGCGCTGCCGTCCATGGTGGACGACCTTCAGCTCACGCCGTTCCTTGAGGGATTGGTTGCTTCCATCCTGCCGTTCGGTGCGGCGTGGGGTGCGGCCTTCGGTGGCAAGCTGGCGGACCATTTCGGGCGTCGCCGGGTCCTGCTGATCCTGGCCGTCATTTTCGTCATCGCGACCATCGGTTGTGGGACGGCTCCCACCGTCACGGTCTTGGTGGCATTCCGCTGCCTCCTGGGACTCGCGGTGGGTGCGGCCTCCGTGATCGTCCCCGTGTTCCTGGCGGAGCTGGCCCCTGCGCACCTGCGGGGTCGAGTGGTGGCCCAGAACGAGCTCATGATCGTGGGCGGGCAGGCGCTAGCGTTCGTGTTCAATGCCGGTCTGGCTACCGCGTTCGGTCACATCCCCCACGTGTGGCGTTACATGCTGGTGCTCGCCACCATCCCAGCGTTGGTCTTGTGGGTGGGCATGATCATCGTGCCTGAATCCCCGCGTTGGTTGGCTCGTAACGGATCCGTGGACCGCATGTTCGAGGTGCTCCGCCGCATTCGAGAAGAGGCGTACGACCCGGGGGAGGGCGAGACCGTCCTTCAACTGGCTGAAGAGGACAAGAACCGCCCCACCGCAGGAATCATGGACCTGGTGCGGGTTCCATGGATCCGTAGGATTTTCATCCTGGGCGCATCCATGGCCGTCATCAACCAGATCTCCGGCATCAACGCTATCCAGTACTACGGCGTGACCGTGCTCCAGGACGTGGGCTTCGGCGGCAATGGGGCGTTTTACGCCAACATCATCCCCGGCGTGGTGGGTGTCCTGGCCGTAGGCCTGGCCATGTACCTGCTCAAGTACGTGGGCCGGCGCAAACTGTTGTTGACCGGCCTGGTGGGCACGGCGACGTCGTTGACCGCTTTTGCGCTGTCCTATCTGCTCATACCCGAGGCCAATGAGGCGCGTGCCTGGGTGATCCTGGCGTGCATTGTGGTATTCGTGGGGTTCATGCAGTGCTGCATCGGCACTGTGACGTGGTTGTACATGTCCGAAATTTTCCCCCTGAACGTGCGCGGCGTGGGCATGGGAGTGTGCGCCTGGATCCTGTGGATGATGACGTTCGTGGTGGGCCTGACCTTCCCGATCCTTACGGATTCGCTGGGCGTTGGCTACACGATCCTCATTTTCGTGGTGCTGCAGGTCATCGCGCTGGTGTGGGTGTACCGGGTGGCTCCGGAGA
>JAKDKI010000411.1 GCA_030453435.1 Kocuria sp. | reverse complement strand
CCGAGAATCTGGACGCGCCCTGGTCGATCGCCTTCTACAACGGCACTCCCCTGGTCAGTGAGCGCGATTCGGCCCGAATCCTCGAGCTCGACGACGCCGGCCAAGCTCGTGAGGTCACGGTGGTTGAGGACGCCGCACCGCGCGGCGAAGGCGGCCTGCTGGGCCTGGCCGTCCACGAGAACTACCTCTATGCGTATTTCACGGCCGAGAACGAGAACCGCATCGAGCGGTTCAGTATCTCCGGCGACCCGGGCAGTCTCACGCTGGGCCACGCCGAAATAATCCTGGACGGCATCCCTGCGGGTAGTACCCACAATGGCGGGCGCCTCGCCTTCGGCCCGGACAACATGCTTTACGCAACGGCAGGAGACGCCGGCAATCGCGAGGATGCTCAGGACCGAGAATCACTGTCCGGAAAGATCCTGCGCCTGACCCCGGAGGGCGAGGTACCGGAAGACAATCCGTTCCCCGATTCCCCGGTCTACAGCTACGGGCACCGCAACCCGCAGGGGCTGGCTTGGGCGCAGGGCGGCACGATGTACGCCAGCGAGTTCGGTCAGAACACGTGGGACGAGCTCAACGTGATCGAATCCGGCGGCAACTACGGCTGGCCGGAGGTCGAAGGCATGGGCGACAACGATGAGTACATCAACCCCGTCCAACAGTGGGAACCGTCAGAGGCAAGCCCCAGCGGGATAGCCATCCTGGGCAACTCTCTCTTCATGGCCAATCTGCGCGGCGCACGGCTCCACGAGATTCCTCTAGAGAACACATCCCACTCCGTGGCGCATTTAATCGATGAGTACGGGCGCCTCCGAGATGTCACCGTTGCCCCGGACGGTTCCCTGTGGGTGATGACCAACAACACGGACGGGCGCGGCAACCCCGCACCGGAGGATGACCGGATCCTGAGCTTCACCCCGGAAACCGACCAGTCCTCCGGGGATGAATCGCCCGGAAGCTAACCTCGCCCGGCACACGCACCCCGGGTCCGCGGACCCTTATATGACGAACGGTTGCGGAAACCTTGGATCACACCCTCGCAGCGGCCAAGCTGGACTCAAGAAAGAACCCCATGGAAGGCCTGTCATGACCTCATCCGCCATTCGCCCCGCAACCCACCAGGTGCCGCCGCTCAGCGGTACGAAGCCGCTCGGCACCCTGCGTGCGCGGCTCCGCGAGTTCTTCACGGCATCCAGGTTCACCGCGCAACGCGCTGCCCAGGACCAGCCGCAATTGGCCGCGGTCGATCACCTGCGTGTGGCGGACACCGGTTCCTGGGTCTGAACCACCAACCGCGTGCGGTCCAGCGGCTCAATGCCATCACGCCAACAGGTCCGCAAACTTCCCGATTGCCTGTTCACCCATGAGCTCTCCGGGCAACAACGGCAACTCCGTGCTGGGTAGTGCTTTCAGCTCGGATGTCATCAACTCCAGAGCCGAGGCCTCCAGCTCCCGGCGCCCCGCGAGGAACTCCCCCGCATCCGCCGGCGAGCGCCTGTTGACCACCAGCCCACCCACGTTCACTCCGGCGGTTTTCAACTGATCGTAGAGCTGCGCCGATTCCAGCACCGGCATCCGTTCGGCGTTGGTTACGATCACGAACGACACCAACGATGCATCCCGCAGTGTGTCCCGCAGCGTCTCGAAACGAGACTGACGCCGCAGAAGGATCCGCCGGATCCGGAGATCCCGCTCGATCAACGGATCCTGGCCACGAGTCTCCACCAGGTGATCCCGGTTGGTGTCGTGCTCGAGACCCCGAACGGCGGCGGCGAACTTCTCCGACTTCTGCCGGTTCCGCAGCAGCCCCTCGACCCAGGAATTCATGATCTCCGGCAGTGCCATCAACCGCGCCGTGTGCCCAGACGGCGCTGTATCGAACACCACCAAGTCGAAATCGCGCAGTCCAAGAACCAGAAGGTCCGCGATCCGTTCCAGGATCGCGGCCTCGTGCGTCCCCGGGGCCTGCCGGGACAACTCCAGATGCCGCTTCACCTCACCGCGCAGGTTCTCCGGCATCACCGAGTAGAGGGTCTCCCCCACTGCTGCCAGGTGTTCCTCCACCGTGGCCTCGGGGTCGATCTCCGTCCCGTACAGGTTCTCTCGCAGCTCCACGATGTCCGCACCGATAGACCGCTGCCACAGGTGGCCTAGGTTGTGCGCGGGGTCGGTGGACACGATCAGAACGCGACGGCCGGCGCGGGCGGCCGCGAGCGCCGTCGTCGAGGCTACGGAGGTCTTACCCACGCCACCTTTGCCACCGAAGAACAAGGCACGGCGGGATTGCGCGAGGTTCAACAGCATGAGATCTCGTTCAACGGTGAGCGTTCCATGCCCATACGTGTGTGCCATTCATGGAAGTTTTCGTAAACTGCACTGGTCCCCGATTGTTGGACTGGTTTTAGATGGTAGCGGTCTTCCGGTGTT
>JAKDKI010000410.1 GCA_030453435.1 Kocuria sp. | reverse complement strand
TTCCGCCACTAGGACTCGAACCTAGACTCACGGCTCCAAAGGCCGGTGTGCTGCCGATTACACCATGGCGGAGCGTTGCCTTGTGGGCACCGCATTCTCGTGCGCACGTGTGACGCACGAGAAATTACTTTAGCATCCACTCGACCGTGCGTAGACGCTCGACTCCCTCGCGAAGAGCCAGGTATCCGAAGGTTCCGATCACACGCGAGAACGCGCTTCCGACATTCCCCGGCGTTCCAGTTTGTGGCCCTGCCACACGCAGAAGAGCGAGAACATCAACATCCCCGCGACACTGACGTCGAAAACATCCAACAGATATCCCAAGGTGGCGACGGCGATTCCCGATAGTGGCAACCACGGAAATTTCTTCCATTTCTGAATGGACATGATGGAGCCGAGAAGAACGGCCGCGAGCACGGTTCCGACAATGAACGTCACCGTGAAGCTCGGAGAGGTCGGCGTCAACGCGGCAATGAGAACCCCGAGCGCGCCGATAGCCAAAACTAGAAGGCAACCAGTGAAGAACTTGTTCCTCAGTGAGTTCCGGAGCAGTGTTCTACCGCCACCAGGCGACCGTTGGCCATGGCTTCCTCGAAACCAGGCAGCGCCTGTGCGAGATGGTGGGTCTCCCCCGATTTCAGGCCACGTACCAACACGGGAGCGCGTTTGGCAGCGCGCTGCACGAACTCCCACGCTTGGGAATCGGATTGACCCGCGCCGCGAGAACGCGACACGTCCCATGCCAGTGAGGTGACCTCGGGCTCGGTCACGTCCAGGGTGCCCTGATCGAATTCGCGATCCAGGAGTACCAGGAGCATGACCACCTCGTCCACGGTGGTGTGGTTCTGCACGAGCAGGCGAACGTCCTGAGCCGAGGCGGCTTCCGCGAGCGCGGCAACCATTGAATACAGCCGTTGCCGCTGCCGGCCACGGTGGGTGACTCCTCCCAATGCGAGCACGAGCGCTCGCGCGCCCACGCCGTGGGCAAGGACCAGTGCGGAATCGGACTCGGCAATCACGCCTTCATCGGGCATGTCCTCATCCACGGACACCGGTGCGCGCAGGATCAGCGGATCGGCACCGGCCTTGTGCAGCTGTTCGCCTGATTGACGCTGCACCATACTTCCCATGTGCAGGCCTACCGGGCGGTCCGCGCCCAGCGTTATTTCCACGGGCCCCGGGTGCTCGCGCACATGTTCGACGGCGCCTGCCAGATCCTGGGGTGTGTCCAAAACCGTCCCGGCCACGGGGGCGGTCACGTAAGTCTCTTGCATGGGTCAAGTCTCCCACGCCAATCTGACACTTCTCCCCGATGACCCCGTCGCTTGTATCCTGGCCAGCGTGGCACATCTGATTGGCGGAGAGAATCTGCACCTCGAGTATCCGACCAAGACCGTTTTCGACGCGGTCTCCATAGGCATCGATCAGGGTGACCGGATTGGCATTGTCGGGCGCAACGGCGACGGCAAGTCAACGCTGATGCGCCTGCTCGCCGGCCGTATCAAACCAGACAGCGGGCGCGTGACCGTTCGCTCTGGAACCACCGTGGGCATGCTGGACCAGGCGGACACTCTGGACCCGGATCAAACGGTGGGGCACGCCGTGGTCGGCGATGTCCCCGACCACGAGTGGGCCTCGGACGCCAAGGTGCGGGACGTGATTTCCGGCCTGGTCTCTGACGTTGACTGGGACACCGACATCAGCGAGCTCTCCGGCGGTCAACGACGCCGTGTGGCCCTGGCAAGCCTGTTGGCCCAGGACTGGGACGTGATTTTCCTGGACGAGCCCACCAACCACCTGGACGTGGACGGCATCACCTGGCTGGCCAAGCACCTCAATAACCGCTGGTCCAAGAACTCTGGTGCGCTGGTGGTCGTGACTCACGACCGCTGGTTCCTAGACGCCGTGTGCACGGACACCTGGGAGGTGCACGACCGCATGGTCGAGCCCTTCGAGGGTGGTTACGCGGCCTACGTGCTGCAGCGTGTGGAGCGCGATCGTCAGGCAGCGGTGGTCGAGCAGAAGCGCCAGAACCTCATGCGCAAAGAACTTGCATGGCTGCGCCGTGGTGCTCCCGCCCGGACCTCCAAGCCCAAATTCCGCATCGACGCCGCCAACCAACTGATTTCCGACGTCCCCCCGCCCCGTGACTCGGTCTCGCTCTCACGCATGGCCGTGTCCCGGCTGGGCAAGGACGTGGTGGACATCGAGAACGTCTCCGTGTCCTTTGACGGTGCCAACGGCGAAACTACGGTACTCAATGACGTCACCTGGCTCATTGCTCCCGGCGAGCGCACGGGCATCCTGGGCGTCAACGGCGCGGGCAAGTCCACGCTCTTAGGGCTGGTGACGGGCGCGGTGTCCCCCACCTCGGGACGGGTCAAGCGCGGCAAGACCGTGAAGATCTCCACGCTCACGCAGCAGCTGGCCG
>JAKDKI010000409.1 GCA_030453435.1 Kocuria sp. | reverse complement strand
GCGCACCATGTTGGTGGTCGGTTGCGGTGGGCTCGGTGCGCTGCTGGGAGCGATCCAAGGTTGCTTGGTGGTTTTCGCCGTGTCGGTGGATATCGTGCCGTCGGTGGGCGCGCTCTATGCGTTCCTGGGGCTGACCTCCGCCGTAGCGGCAGTCGTAACGGTATCGTGGCGCACCCGAGTGAAGCCGTGGAATCTCTGGATCCTCTACTCCACTGCGGCTTTGCTGGCGTCCATGATGCTCTCCACGCCCTCGGGGGCGTTCGGTTTCGCGGTGGTGCTCGCGCTGATCGGGTTGTGCATCGGTCCGAGCCTGCTGTGCTTATTCGGTCTGGCGGCCTACGTGGCACCCGAGGATATGTACATGGGGCTGGTCTCCAGGATGACGGCTGCCACCTCGGCGGGTATGGCCCTGGGCCTGGTGCTCAGCGCATTTTTCGGGGTCCGTTACGACTACATCTCTGCGGCACTGGTACCGGTTGCCATGGCCCTGATTCCCCTGGCTGGTTCCCTGGTGTTCATGTACATCTGGCGCAGGTCACCGCTGTCCAGCTTGCATACCTGAGGCGCCACCCAACAAGAAACCGCGCCGCGGCCAACTCTTGGCCGCAGCGCGGTTTTTAAAGATAGAGCGCCGCCGCAGACTCAGTGCCCGCGAGCGATCCATTCGCTCAAATGCGGCTTCTCATCGCCCACCGTAGTGGAGTCACCGTGACCGGTGAGCACCTGAGTTGCCTCCGGCAGGGTCAGGATGCGCTCCTGGATGGACTCGATGATCGTGGGGAAATCCGAGTATGACCGGCCCGTGGCACCAGGCCCACCCTGGAACAGGGTGTCACCGCTGAACACCACTCCGTGCTCGCCCACCTCGGAACCGTAGAAGACCACGGAACCGGGGGAGTGCCCGGGGGTGTGGAGCACGGTCAGCGCGGCGGTTCCGGCGACGATCTCCTGCTTGTCCTCCAGAGGCTGCGGCTCGGGGCCGTCCGAGAACACCTTGCGCCACAGGACCAGATCCTCCGGGTGCAAGTAGATGTCGGCGTCGGTGTCCGCCAGCTCGACGAATTCGCGCACGGCGGCAATGTGATCGTCGTGACCGTGGGTCAGCAACACGTGGGTGATTGTGCGTCCGGCCACGGCGTCAAGCACAGCCTGAGGATTGTGAGCGGGGTCGATGACCGCGCATTCCACACCGTTTCCGATGATCCACACATTGTTGTCGACCTCCCACGTGCCGCCGTCGAGGCTGAACGTTCCGGAGGTGACGCAATTGTCGACCCGCAGGCCGGTTTCCTCGTCACTCAGAATGGTAGTCGGCTGTTCACTCATCGGGGCATCTCCACTACGGATCGCAGGACCTTACCGGCCTTCATGGTTTCGAATGCTTCATCGACCTTGTCCAGCTCGATCCGCTCGGTCACGAAGGCATCGAGGTCGAGGCGGCCCAGCTTATACTGGTCCACGAGCATGGGGAAGTCACGCGAGGGCAGGGTGTCTCCGTACCACGCGGACTTGATCGAACCACCCCGGGAGAAGATCTCGTCCAGAGGCAATTCGATGGGGGTTCCGGGATCGGGCACGCCCACCAGGACTACACGTCCTGCCAGGTCGCGCGCCTGGAATGCTTGCTTGAAAGTGGGTTCGATACCTACCGCATCGATCACCAGGTCCGCGCCGTTGCCGCCCGTGAGCTCCTGGATGGCTTCCACCGGGTTCCGGTCGTTGGAATTGACCGTGTGGGTGGCGCCCAGACGCTGGGCGGTTGCGAGCTTCTCGCTGTCGAGGTCCACGGCGATGATGGTGGTGGCTCCCGCCAGTGCCGCACCGGCGATCGCCGCGGTTCCCACGCCACCGCAACCGATCACGGCCACGGACTCACCGCGTTTGACGGCGCCCGTGTTGATGGCGGCACCGATGCCGGCCGTCACGCCGCAGCCCAGCAGCCCGACGGCCGCGTACTGGTCGTCTTCGAGCGGGGTCTCGATGCGCGTGCACTGTCCCGCGGCCACCAGGGTCTTCTCGGCGAACGCGCCAATGCCCAGTGCAGGCTCCAACTCGGTGCCGTCCTCCAGCGTCATTTTCTGGGTCGCATTATGCGTGGCAAAGCAGTACCACGGCTCACCCTTGCGGCACGCACGGCATTCACCGCACACCGCACGCCAGTTGAGGATTACGTGGTCGCCCACCTCGACCTCGGTCACGCCCTCGCCCACGGCGCTGACCACACCGGCGGCCTCGTGACCGAGCAGGAAGGGGAAATCATCACTTACGCCACCGACCTTGTAATGCAGGTCCGTCTGGCACACACCGCACGTCAGTACGTCCACGAGTGCCTCACCGGGCCCCGGATCCGGTACCAGAATCGTTTCTACGGTGGCCGGCTCGTTCTTGGCCTTGACCACTACACCTTTGACCTTGTGCATCTGTGTGCCTTCCT
>JAKDKI010000408.1 GCA_030453435.1 Kocuria sp. | reverse complement strand
GTCACCTTGGCGAGGCACTCGCGAAGCTCCGTGGCCTCGTTGGCCTTCAGCTCCACCACCAGGCGTCCGCCACCTTCCAGGGGGACCCGCATGATGAGGCTGCGCCCCTCCTTGGTGACTTCCATCGGTCCGTCACCGGTTCTAGGCTTCATGGCCGCCATGTATGAACTCCTCTTCGTGTGTACCTACGGATTCCATCTTATCGAACACTGACCGGCTGCCGTGACCAGCCCCACCCTTCAGAGCTGCAGACCAGGGCCGTCACGGCGGGAAATCGCCGCCACCGGGCAGCTGTTTCCAGTGCCACAGCCATCCGACCCACACGAACTGCAGGATGGCTCCGGTGATGATGAGCAGGGTTCGATAAGCCTTGGAGCCGGACAGGTGCACGAGCGGCCCGGCCAGCAGCGCCCACGGGAGCAGGAGCCGAAACGTGGAGGATTGCGGGTGCAGGACCAAGAGGAGATACACCCCGTACGCCGCGATCCACACCCGGGCGAAGAACGGCAGAGCCTCTTTCACCACGCGGGACCGCAGCATCAGGACCACCGCGGCCACCAGCACGAAAGGCGCCACAACGCCCACGATCGGCCCGAAGAGGTGCACGCCCCGGTCCACCCACGGCAGGACGGGGATCACCCGGTTGTCTCCGCGCCAAGCCGTTTCCGTATCGGTGTAGGCGGTGAATTCCCCCGTGACCGCCCACGCGATCGCGGGCCAGCTCAAGGCTGCAGCGCACGCGATCAAGGCCACCACGAGCCACCGGTCCGCGCACTGATACCACTTCCGTTCACGACGCCGCACACTCACCACACTGCGCCACAGCCACCACACACCCAGGGCAGCAGCGAAGGCCACACCCGTGGGCCGAGTGAGGGCCATGAGTACGGTGAAGATCACGGCCGGCACCGCCTTGTACCGCAGTACCGACAGGATGGCCAGGCTCAGAAACAGCAGGTGCAGCGCCTCCGAGTACGGTGTCTGCAGCACCGGTGCCACCGGGTTGAAAGCGAAGACTCCTACCGCCCACAGCGGGGCCTTGCCCACGCCGTTGACCCAGCGCGGCTCGCGCAGGGCTGGAACGCCGTCGAAAATTCTATAGAGCACCAGCGCCGCACCGAACCCGGCGAGCAATGACACCGTGGCCGCGGTCAGAGCCCAACCACTCCCAGTGACGGCATCGATGCCGCGGACCAGGAGGGGCTGCACGGGATAGAAGGCCCATTGATTCTGCTCCGCGTGGCCGAACACGTCGCGCGGAATCTGTGACGGGTAGCCTTCCGAGAAAATCCGCCTGTACCAATCCGAATCCCAGATATCCACGAATTGCAGGTACCCCATGGCGCCGTCGCCCCAGGGCCCGGGGCCTTGCTGGCGCCCCACCACCGTGAAGACGATCCAACCCCACACCCGGGACAGCCCGTACACCACCACCACGGCCAGCCACCACGGGGTCTCGTTCCAGGCATCGAGCAGGGGGCTTGTTACTCGTGAACGCCGCGTTGCCGAGACGGACGTACTGCTCATGCGTCGGAACCGTTCGACGCCGCGTGCGCCTCAACCAGAATGCTCACCGCCTGTTCCACGCTGTCCGTAACGTGGAACAGGTCAAGATCATCGGGGGCAATCTTCAGCTCCGAGGCCACCGTTTGCTCAAGCCAGGCAATCAGCGGCGACCAAAAGGCCGTGCCCAGGAGGATCACGGGGAAACGGGTGACCTTGCCCGTCTGCACCAGGGTGAGCGCCTCGAATAGTTCGTCCAGCGTGCCGAAACCGCCGGGCAGCGCAACGAACCCCTGCGTGTACTTCACGAACATGGTTTTCCGCGCAAAGAAGTACCGGAAGTTGATCCCCAGATCCACCCAATCGTTGAGCCGCTGCTCGTGGGGCAATTCGATTCCGATCCCCACCGACTGCGCACCCACATCCACCACACCGCGGTTGGCGGCCTCCATGACACCGGGACCACCCCCGGTGACCACGGCGTAACCGGCCCGGCCGAGAGCCCTGCCGATCTCTCGGGCCACGTGATATTCGGGATGATCCTGCGGCGTGCGCGCCGAACCGAACACGGAGATCGCGGGCCCCAAGGTTGCCAGAGCGTCGAAACCCTCCACGAACTCCGCCTGGATGCGCAGCACCCGCCACGGATCCGTGCGGGTGAAATCCCCGGGAGCTTCCGGGTGTTGGTCCAAGAACCGCTGGTCGGAGGTGCGCCGCGCCATTTCCGAACGGCGCAGCACCACCGGGCCTTTGAACCGCTCGGGTGGCACCTGATCTGGAGTGGAATCAGAGGGAGAGGTCATGGTTCCAGGCTACGGCCTGCCGGGGACACGCAGCTGCGCGCACCGCGTGACGAAAATGAAACCGAACTTTAACATTCGGCTTTGTGTTGTAGACCACATTTGGTCAATCCGTGCACTACTTTTACTTGCATGTCAC
>JAKDKI010000407.1 GCA_030453435.1 Kocuria sp. | reverse complement strand
ATGGAACTCGAGCGTGCCGTGGTGGGATACGGGTTCCACGGGGTGGGCCGGGGCGTTCATGGTGGGCTTGGTGTCCAGTACTTCGGTGATGCGCTCGGCACAGACCACCGCTCGGGGAACCATCATCATCATGAACGTGCCCATCATGACGGCCATGAGGATCTGCAGCAGGTACTGCAAGAAGGCTGTCAGGGAGCCGACCTCGATGAGCCCTTGATCCACCCGGTGGCCACCGAACCACAGCACTGCGGCCGTGGCGATGTGCATGATCATGTTGATGATGGGGAACATCAGGACGAACAAGGCGCCGATCTTCAGGGAGATGTCCGTGAGCTGCTGATTGGCGTGAGCGAAACGCTCGGTCTCGTGCCGCTCCTTGACGAAGGCCCGAACGACCCGGATACCAGTGATCTGTTCCCGGAGCACACCGTTGATGCCGTCAATGCGGTCTTGCATGATGCGGAACCACGGCATCAGCTTGGCCACGATGATTCCCAACAGAACACCCATGACGGGAATGGACACCCACACGAGCCAGGACAGTCCCGGGTCTTCCCGGAGCGCCATGACGATCCCACCCACGCACATGATGGGCGCCATGACCATGAAGTTCAGCCCCATGAGGGTCAGCATCTGGATCTGCTGGACGTCATTGGTGTTGCGAGTAATCAGGGTGGGAGCCCCGAACTTGCCCACTTCGCGAGCGCTGAAGGCTCCGACCTGGCGGTACACCGAGCGGCGGACATCCCGGCCCAACCCCATGGCAGTGCGGGAACCGCAGTAGACGGCAAACACGGCGGCGATCACCTGCACGAAGGCAACGCCGAGCATCACCGCGCCGGTGCGCCAGATGTAATCGGTGTCGCCGCGAGCTACACCCTGGTCAATGATCCGAGCGTTGAGGCTGGGTAGGTAGAGCGTGGCAATGGTGGCGGCCAACTGAAAGATGAGTACGGCGATGATCCAGGGCCGATAGGCGCGGGAGTAGGTGCGCAGCAAACGCAAGAGCATGCGGGGTCCTGACTGTGTCCATAGTGAGCGACGCTCGACTATGACCACAGGATACGCCTGGGCTCAGACAGTCAAACGGGCTAAAGTTTCGGTACACCGAAACTTTGCCATTCTGCCCGAGGAGACGCCTTGTTCAACCGCAGGACCACGGTCGAAAACCGGCCGGCCACCCGCCGCGTCATCACTGCGCTGGGTCCTGCGTTCGTGGCCGCCATCGCCTATGTCGACCCGGGGAATGTTGCCGCCAATGTCAGCGCGGGTGCGAGTTTTGGCTATCTGCTGGTGTGGGTTCTGGTGATTGCCAACGTGATGGCCATGGTGATTCAGTACCTCTCGGCCAAATTGGGCATCGTCACGGGCAAATCCCTTCCGGAGATTGTGGGGGAATCCCTGCCCCGTAAGGCCCGCATCGCGTACTGGGCGCAGGCAGAACTGATGGCGGTGGCCACGGATGTTGCGGAGGTGATTGGCGGGGCCTTGGCGCTGTGGTTGCTTTTCGGGGTTCCCCTGCCGTTGGGCGGCGTGATCGTGGCCGTGATCTCCATGGCCGTGTTGTCCGTTCAGAACCGCCGTGGCCAGCGGATCTTCGAAACCGTCATTCTGGCCATGCTGGGCATTATTACCGCGGGTTTCTTGGCGGGCCTGGTCGTGGCGCCGCCCGATGCGGCGGGGGTGCTGGGCGGTGTGGTGCCGCGATTGGAGGGTTCCCAGTCACTGGTGTTGGCCGCGAGCATGCTGGGCGCCACGGTGATGCCCCACGCCATTTATCTGCACTCCGCACTGTCCCGGGATCGTCACGGGGGCGCGCACGGCGTTCAGCACACTCGGTACCTTCTCCGGGCCACGCGGGTGGACGTGGTGATAGCGCTGATCGTCGCGGGGTCGGTCAACATGGGCATGTTGTTGTTGGCCGCCCGCAATCTCTACGGGGTGGACGGTACAGACACTATCGAGGGTGCGCACGCGGCCATAGCGGAGGCCCTCGGCCCGGCGGTGGGGGTCGTCTTCGCGATTGGCCTGCTCGCCTCGGGGTTGGCGTCCACCGCGGTTGGTTCCTACGCCGGTGATGTGGTGACCGCCGGGTTGCTGCACCGCCAGATTCCTTTATGTGCGCGCCGGATCTTCACCATGGTTCCCGCGGTCATCCTGCTTGCGATCGGCGCCGAGCCCACAGCCGCGCTCGTCGGTAGCCAGGTGGTGCTGAGTTTCGGAATTGCGTTCGCTTTGATCCCGCTCGTGTACTTCACCGGGCGACGCCGCCTGCTGGGGCAATTCACGAACGGACCGTTGCTCTCGGGGGTTGGTTGGGTGAGCGCGGGACTCGTGGTGGTCCTCAATATTGTCTTATTGGGACTCATGGCAATTGGTGTGGCTTAGGGGCCGTCTTGCCTCATGTCAAGATGTCCGGATGGTGTTCGTGCTTGCCTCAGGTGAA
>JAKDKI010000406.1 GCA_030453435.1 Kocuria sp. | reverse complement strand
TCTGCATGCGCGCCCGCAGGTCGGTGTTGGCGCGCCGGGCTTCCTCGGGAGTGGCTGCCTGTTCATCCAGCCGCTGGGCGAGCTGCCGTTGCAGCGCGACGATGGCCTCGAGCGCCTCGGTACTCAGCCCCGGCCCCACACGCACGGACGGCAGCCCCAGCGACGAGTACATGGGCCCGCGCTGTACCCGCTCCACCTCGATCTCCAGCTCCATGCGCTTGGACTGCGTCTTGGCACCGATGAGCTGCTCGACGGACGTGTCCAGCGCCTTGGCGATGGCCGCCAGCGTGGAGAGTTTGGGTTCGCGCTTTCCGTTCTCGATCAGCGACAACGCCGACGCCGCCATGCCCACCTGATCGGCCAGCTGCCCCAGGGTCACGCGGAGCCTCTTACGGCGGTAGCGGATGCGGCGACCCACGGCGATAGGGTCCGCGGGATCGCCGTCGAAGACCGAATCGGCGGGCGGGGCAGAAGGTGCGCTCGCGCGGGTGCGTTGGCCCTGCGGCGTCGTCGAACGAGGTGCCATGGCACGAGCTTACGGAAAACATGCCGAAACGTGAAGAACTTGATTTCTTCACAGAATTTTCTGGGTGCAACCGGCTGAAAACCCGCCAAAGTAGTAGTCACAAGGCACAGAGCGGCGGAACTTCATCGCACAACCGTCGCATCACAAGGACGAAGGAGACCGTCATGAACCCCACGAACAGCAATCAGCGCAGCGCCCAGGAGATTCAGCAGGACTGGGACGAGAATCCCCGCTGGCTCGGTATCACCCGTGATTACACGCCCGAGGAGGTCCTGCGTCTGCAGGGTTCCTTTCGAGAGGAGCACACCCTCGCACGCCGCGGTGCAGACCGGCTCTGGCAGCTGCTCAACACGGAGGATTACATCAATGCTCTGGGCGCTCTGACCGGTAACCAGGCGGTTCAGCAGGTCAAGGCCGGCCTCAAGGCCATTTACCTCTCGGGTTGGCAGGTTGCCGGTGACGCCAACCAGGCCGGACAGACCTACCCGGATCAGTCCCTGTACCCCGCCAACTCGGTGCCGCAGGTGGTCCAGCGCATCAACAACGCACTGCGCCGTGCGGATCAGATCGAGCACTCCGAGGGCATCAGCACGGTCGACAACTGGATGGCACCCATCGTGGCTGATGCGGAAGCCGGTTTCGGTGGCCCGCTCAACGCCTTTGAGTTGATGAAGTCCATGATCAACGCCGGCGCGGCCGGTGTGCACTGGGAGGATCAGTTGGCCTCCGAGAAGAAGTGCGGCCACCTGGGCGGCAAGGTTCTGGTTCCCACCCAGCAGCACGTGCGCACCCTGAACGCCGCCCGCCTGGCCGCGGACATCGAGGATGTTCCCACCCTGATCATTGCCCGCACCGACGCCGAGGCCGCAACCCTCATCACGTCCGATGTGGACGAGCAGGATGCCGAGTTCATCACCGGCGAGCGCACCTCCGAAGGCTTCTACAAGGTCCGCAACGGCCTGGAGCCCTGCGTGGCCCGCGCCAAGGCCTACGCGCCGTATTCGGATCTGATCTGGATGGAGACCGGCACCCCGGACCTCGAGCTCGCTCGCAAGTTCGCGGACGCCGTGCACGAGGACTTCCCGGACCAGATGCTCGCGTACAACTGCTCGCCGTCCTTCAACTGGAAGAAACACCTGGACGACGAGACCATCGCCAAGTTCCAGCGCGAACTCTCCGCCATGGGCTACCGCTTCCAGTTCATCACCCTGGCCGGTTTCCACGCCCTCAACTACTCGATGTTCGACCTGGCCCACGGTTACGCCCGCAACCAGATGACCTCGTACGTCGAGCTGCAGGAGCGCGAGTTCGCCGCCGAGGAACGCGGCTACACCGCCACCAAGCACCAGCGCGAGGTGGGCACCGGGTACTTCGATCTGGTCTCCCAGGCTGTGAACCCCAACTCCTCGACCACCGCTCTGGCCGGCTCCACTGAGACCGCGCAGTTCTGAGCGATGCGCGAGTAGTCGCCTCCAAGTAGAAGTAGTCGTGTCGCCCGGAGGGCATGATCCTCCGGGCGACCGTTATGTCAGGATTCACCCTGGCGAATCGCGCCACCTTCCCCCTCGCGCCTGAGCACTCTCGATCAGGCGAAGGGCGTTGGCAAAAGAGAGCTGCGCTTCCCGCCTGCCGTTCCCTCACGCGAAATTGTCGGCGCATGGTGCTCTGGCAAGCGTGATGTGAGGAAACCGCAGGGTGCAGCCTGATGTGAGGAAGATGCAGATTCCGGGCCCCGAAACTGCATTGTCCTCACATAAGGCCATCCGAATGCTGTTACCTCACCTGAGATTGCACATGGACTGCCCGACGGCCAACCGCTCTCTCGACCAATTATCGACGACGCCGCTCGCTCGCGTCCGTCGCACCAGGCCCCTCAGCGCTGCGGCCCGCCCCCACCGGAGTGAGTGTGGGGGCCCCCGG
>JAKDKI010000405.1 GCA_030453435.1 Kocuria sp. | reverse complement strand
GCTTTTGCGTCGGACGGAAGGACTGACATGGGAGAGGCCGCACGCCGCCACTTCAACGATCACGAGGACACCGCCGAGCAGGGCCGTGGAAACGCACACGAGGTGATCCCCGCGGATTGGTTCGTTGATCCCGTGGATCAGGCACGTGGCGGGTCCGCCATGGAAGTCACTACCTTGGATGATCTTGCGAGCGCCTTCTTGGCCGCTCACCCCGAATCCGCTGGCGACGTCATGTTGCGTTCCGATCGCCGTAGCGCCGACCCCTCTGAACCCGTGGCGCAGACCCCCGCGCAGCCGCCGGTTCCCCAGAACCTCACCGACGTGGACGTTCACGATCCGCAGAGTGTGGACGCTTCCGTATGGCAGGCCGTTGCCGGCTTGTACTCCGTGAGCGAGGGCGATGCCGAAGGTGAACTCGCCTGGCAGACCGATGCCCTGTGCGCTCAAACCGACCCCGAAGCGTTCTTCCCCGAAAAGGGAGGCTCCACCCGTGACGCCAAACGCGTGTGCGAGGCGTGCCCCGTGAGCGGAGAATGCTTGGACTACGCGATGTCCAATGACGAGAAGTTCGGCATTTGGGGCGGGCTCTCCGAACGCGAACGCCGCAGGCTGCGCCGCCGGGGACGCTGAGCAAGCGCATGAGCGAAGATCTTCCTCAGCGCAGCTGCAGCCGCCAGACCTGTTCCCGGGCGGCTGTCTGCACCCTGACCTACGTGTACTCGGACTCCACCGCTGTGATTGGGGCGTTGTCCGCCCGTTCCGAACCGCACGCATATGACTTGTGCGCATTTCATGCTGACCGGATGACCGCACCTCGAGGGTGGCGTGTGGTGCGTCTGGAATCCCCGGACGGGTGGAACCGCGACGACCTGGACGCCGTGGTCGAGGCCGTGCGTGACGATGAACCGGCCGCGCGGCGTCGCTCTCCCTCACCGCAACGCCCCGGAATGGGCACGACCGGACGTGTGTTGCGAGACGTTTCATTCAATCGCGCGCCCGCAGAGTCCGGTGAAACCCAAGAGCCCGGCGAGGATCACTCAGTAAAGCCGCAAGCCGCACCGGAATTCAGATCCGCACCCATGCCGCCCAGTATGCGGCGCGCCCATCTACGCCGCCCGTAGTCCATCCGAAGTCAACTTGTTGTTGGGGCGGTAACCGGGCAGTCTGGATGAGATCCAGCCACGCGAAGTGAGGTTCACCATGGCCCCCCAATCCCACCGAAAGAGCACGTGGCGCACGCGCGCTATCACCGGTTTGGCCGGTTTCAGCGTGTTGGCCCTGGCCGCGTGCGGTACAGGATCCGAGGGTGACGGCGTGGGTTCCGCTTCGCCATCTGATGGCGCCTCTGCTGCCACTGAAGCGGCTGCGGAACCCACCGTGACCGTTGCCCCGGCGGCGGATACCGCGATGGTCAACCCCGTGGACCCGGTCACCGTGACAGCGGAACAGGGCAAGCTGACGGACGTGTCGGTGGTTTCCGACGAGGGTGAAGAAGCCGCGGGGGAGCTGTCCGAGGACGGCACCACATGGACCTCCAACAAGCCCCTGGAGTTCGACGCCGCCTACACCGTGACGTACTCGGCGGACAACAACGGCCGCACTGCGGAGGGCACCTCCGCTTTCTCCACGGTGGACGCCGCCCACGAGATGGATGTTCGTATGAACGTTCGGGACGGCGGTACCTACGGACTCTGGCAGGTCGTCGAATTCGATTTCTCCGAACCCATCCTCAACAAGGAAGAGATCGAGGAGGCCGTGACGGTCAACGGGGGCGGGGACCAAGACGGAGCCTTCCGCTGGTACTCGGACACCAAACTCCGCTACCGTCCCGCCGAACCGTGGGCCCCCGATTCCAAGGTGAAGGTGGCCATCGAATTGCTCGGCAAGGACGTGGGCAACGGGATGATCGGTAACGAGAACCAGACCGTAAATTTCAGCACCGGCCCCGAGCACCGCGCGTACGTGGACAACAACACCAAGACACTGGTGGCCTACGAAAACGGCAAGAAGACCGGCGAATGGCCCGTGACCCTGGGCAACCCGGAATGGCCGTCGACAACGGGTAAGAAGGTCATCATCGAGCAGGCAGAATCTTATGAATTCAAGCCCTCATCCTTGGACCTTTCACCCGGGGATCCGCACTACTACGAACCCTTCAACGCCTCGAATGTGGCGCGTTTGACGTGGAGCGGGGAGTTCATTCACCAGGCGCTGCCCTCGGCTATGCCCGTGCTGGGCGTCGTGAACGTGTCCCACGGCTGCGTGGGCATGCCCGTTGATGGCGCCAAGTACATTTTTGACACGTTCCGCCCCGGTGACATGGTGGAAGTGGTCAACACCGGTTACCCGCAGGCCGATCCGGACGACGGCTACGGTGACTGGAACATTCCCTTTGACAAGTACTCAGACGAAAACTGGCACGGAAACTGGTGATATCCCCGGTGAG
>JAKDKI010000404.1 GCA_030453435.1 Kocuria sp. | reverse complement strand
ACGGCTCTCCTAAAGCCGGTGTCGTTGGTTCGAATCCAATCGAGGGCACGAAAAAAGTCCCACCGGAACCGGTGGGACTTTTTTGCGCAAGGGAACCTATTCGCGCGGCCGCTGGCCGGGAAGTTTCCCCTCGGCAAAGTCGTTGAGTTTGCGGCGCACGATCATAATATTCACGATCAGGGCCACGACAACCACCGCAGCGAGCAACGCCCAGCGGGCGATCACGAGACCGGAAGCCGAGGCAACCAGGTCGGCGTCGTTGGGAGAAGCAACGGCGCTCTCAAGAACCCGGTTCCCTACGACGAAAACCAATGCGTATGCCAGCGCGGCCAGCCAGAACAGCCATTTGAGGGCTCGCTTGGGGGTGTTCAACCCGAAGAACAGCAGCATGCCCAGTGCGAACAAGAGGGGTGCGAACAGGCCGGTGGTGGCATGGACGCCGGTGTAATCGCCGAGTCCACTGTCACCGAGAGCTTGTGAGAACTGCGTGATGTACGGCTGATCGAAGCCGCCCAACTGGAGTTCCGGAACGCCCATACCGCCGGCCGCTCGCTCACTGAACCCTGTCAGCACCACGGCGTGGTAATAGGCCCAGATCGCGATGCCGATGATGAGAGCTGCTCCCACCACGATCGAGGCGGAGGACGACTTACCGGGCTCAGCCTTGAGCGCGCCGTCCGGCATCTCGTAGACGTGCTGACCCCTGCGGGGTGACCGTGCTGGGGAAGAACCTGCGCCACCGGCCTTACCGGAGGAAGCGCCATATTTCTTGGCTTTTTGCGAATTGGTCATACCCATGGCTTTCATTATCCCCGTTACGCAGCATCCGCGGTGGTTCGCCGCAGTCAGGGACAGGCCGCCCCCGCCGGAGTAGGCTTTGTGACTACGGGTACACACCGGGTAGATACCGGTGACACTAGGTGCCCCCGCGGGCACCGCGGAAGGATGGTGACGGTTGTGGAACTTTCCATTGGCCTGCCTGACGGGTTCCTCATGCGAGTCGATCAAGGGTCAGAACTCACGCTGTTCGAGACCGATCACAGTACGGTGCGGCGGCGCATTGACTGCTCGTGTCTGGACGGGGCCGAGATCGTGGACATCGTGTGGTCTCACAAGCTGTCTGCAGTGATCGTGGCTGTTCCCTCCCGGCATCAGCTCTTCCGGTGGGATGCCTACACCGACACTCTCCAGGAGTACGCGGGTACCGGTGAGAAGGGCCGCCGCGACGGTCGCATCGCCCAGGCCAAGTTCGCCTCCACCGTGTCCATCACCGAATCCGGTGACGGCCGGCTGTGGTTCGTGGACAAGGAGTCGTCCTCGTTGCGTTACATCGAGATCGACACCGACCGACCCGATGGCGGCCCGCAGGTGGTAACCGTGATCGGTCGCCACGGCGCAGGATACAAGGACGGTCCCGCGGACGAGGCCCAGTTGAACCATCCGGAGGACCTCCAGGTTCTCTACGACGGTTCGATCGTGGTGGCTGACACCGGTAACCACGCCATCCGGCACCTGGACCTCACCGAGATGGAAGTGTTCACGACCTACGGAGGGCCCGAGCAGGACCCCAACGAGTTCGACGACGACGATTTCGAACTCGAGGCACCCGTCCGGGTGACGGTCGCGGACTCACAATTGTGGGTCGACGACGCCAACGGCCGGCACATGCTCGAACCCAAGTACGTTTGAGCTGAATCCGAGCGTCATGGGTGTCTGATGGCCTGGATACACTGGGCGGACCATGGATTACCTCGCAGACAACCCTTTGCTTTCGGCCGCTTCAGTGCGTTCATCGGCGGCGCCCGCAACACCCGCGCACCAGGGTGCCTCAACGGCGCAGTTGGTGGACGGCCTCAACGAACCGCAACGTGCTGCGGTGGAGCACGCTGGATCGCCACTGTTGATCGTGGCGGGTGCGGGGTCCGGTAAGACTCGTGTGCTGACGCATCGGATCGCCTATCTGCTGGCCTCCGGACGAGCCAATCGCGGTGAAATCCTGGCGATCACGTTCACCAACAAAGCTGCCGCGGAGATGCGAGAGCGCATCGAAGAACTTGTGGGAGACTCCGCCCGGTCCATGTGGATCTCCACGTTCCACTCCCTCTGCGTGCGAATTCTGCGCCGCGAGGCCAAGACCTTGGGGCTCACCTCCAACTTCTCGATTTACGACGCCGCCGATTCGTTGCGTTTGATCACGCAGGTGGCCAAGCAACACGAGCTGGACCCCAAGCGCTTTGCGCCCAAGGCGATCCAGCACAAGATTTCCGCGCTGAAGAACGAACTCGTGGACGACGAGACATTCCTGTCGCGTGCCAACAGCACGGACCCGTTCGAGATGGCCGTGGCCGAGGTGTACCGCGGATACATGCAGCGGCTGCGTGCGGCCAATGCTCTGGACTTCGACGATCTCATCGGGGAAACGGTGCACATGTTCCGTGCGTTCCCCC
>JAKDKI010000403.1 GCA_030453435.1 Kocuria sp. | reverse complement strand
TTCGTGGACGGCTGGTTCCGTTCCGGCGACCAAGTCACCCAGGACGCGCAGGGCTTCATCCAAGTGGTGGACCGCATCAAGGACGTCATCAACACCGGCGGCGTGCTCGTGGCCCCGCGCGAAGTCGAGGACTGCATTTACGAATTGGACGAGGTGGCCGAGGTTGCGGTGGTGGGTCTGCCGGACGAACGCTGGATCGAGGCCGTCACCGCGGTGATCGTGCTCAAGGAAGACACCACGCTGACCCCGGAAACCGTGCGCGCACACGTGAAGTCCCGGATCGCCGACTACAAAGTGCCCAAGCGGGTGGACTTCGTGGCGGAGCTGCCCCGCAACCAGTCCGGCAAACTACTCAAGCGCGAGCTTCGGGCCGAGCGTTCTCAGGAGGAGCGCGCATGAGCGCCGGGCCGTCGCAGCGATATCACCTGGCCGATGCTCTGGGCACCGATTACCTCTCCGCGCTGGAGGACATCAGCTCCGACGATCGGGCACATTGGGATCGCGCTCGTGAGTACACCGCGGAAATCCTGCCGCTGATCAACGACTACTGGGATCGCGGCGAGTACCCGACGGACCTGGTGCGCCGGGCCGGCGAACTCGATCTGCTGACGGATGGTCTGGAGGTTCCCGGTCACCGGACCATGTCACCTTTGGCCGCGGGGTTGGTGACCATGGAAATTTCCCGCGCGGACGGTTCCCTGGCTGCTGCCGCGGCCGTGCAGGGTGGTCTGGTGCTGCGCAGCTTGGTGCTGTTCGCGAGCGACGAGCAGAAGCAGCGGTATCTGGAACCCGTGGCCAGCGGTGAGCTGCTCGGTGGTTTCGCGCTGACGGAACCCAACCACGGCTCGGACTCGGTGTCGCTGGAAACTTCAGCGCGGCGGGAAGGCTCCGAATGGGTGCTGAACGGCCACAAGAAGTGGATCGGCAACGGCGCCACCGGTGGGATCACCATTGTGTGGGCCCGCGACGAGGCGGATGGGCAGGTCAAGGGCTTCATCGTGGAGCAGTCCACGCCCGGGTACTCGGCAGAGGTGATTCAGGGCAAGGGCGCGCTGCGAGCCATTCATCAGGCTGAAATCACGCTGGACAATGTGCGCGTTACCGCCGATGCCCAGCTGCCCAACGTGAGCTCGTTCAAGGACGTGTCCCGCGCCCTCGTGGAGACGCGCGTGAACGTGGGCTGGTCCGCACTGGGGCATGCGACATCCATGTTCGAAGCAGCGCTGTCCTACGCGAAGCAACGCAACCAATTCGGCAAACCGCTGGCCGGTCATCAAATGGTGCAGGAGCGTCTGGCGCAAATGCTCGCGGAGCTGACCAACATGCAGTTGCAGTGCGTGGCCGTCACGCGGCTTCAGACGACCGGCACCATGCGACCCGCGCAGGCCTCGATGCTCAAGTATCACAACACCCGAGCCGCCCGTCGGATCGCTTCCGTGGCCCGGGACATGCTGGGAGGTAACGGGATCCTGCTGGAGAATCATGTGATCCGCCATCTGACCGACGTGGAGGCTCTACACACTTACGAGGGCACCGAATCGGTCCAGGCCCTGATCCTGGGCCGCGACCTCACGGGCATCAGTGCCTTCGCGTGACCACCCCACCACAACCGACAGGAGCACCGTGACCTCAAGCGATACGCCCTCAGCAGTACGGATCGAACGCCGCCCCGGCGTGGTTCGGCTCATCATGAACCGCCCCGCGGACGGCAATGCCTTCACTCTCGAGATGGCGCGGGAGGCACTGGCCGCCCTGCGCGACGCCGAGTCCGATCCTGATATCCACGTCCTCACCCTGACGGGCGAGGGTCGCTTCTTCTGCGCGGGCGGGGACGTCACGAGCATGGCGTCCTTCGAAGCCGGCGATCGCCCCGCTTTCCTCAGCGAACTCGCCGACGCCGCCCACGACGTCGCGCTGGCCATGATGCGTTCGCGCCTACTCATCATTGCCGGGGTGAACGGCACTGCGGCCGGAGCCGGGTTCGGGCTGGTCCTGAACTCGGACTGGGTTCTGGCCTCCGATCAGTCGAGCATGCTGGCGGCCTATTCCAAGATAGGGCTCTCCCCCGACACCGGTGTCGCCTACCTGCTCCCCCGAGCGCTGGGTCATCAACGCGCTACCGACCTTGCGTTGAATGGGCGGGTCCTGAGCGGTGCGGAGGCCGTGGACTGGGGCCTCGCGAACGAGGTGACGGCGGCGGCGTCGTTCGCTGCGCGGCTCACCGAGGTCGAGGACCGTTTCTTGAGCGGGGCGGTTCAGACGTACGGGCCGACCAAAAAGCTGCTACGCGCTACCGCGCTGGCCGGTTACGTGGAGCACCTGCGCAACGAATCCGCGAGCATCGCGGAACTGTCCGGGCACCCGGAGACCGTGCAACGCGTGGATCGGTTCGTGGGGAAGAAGAGCGGATAGACCGGTGCCTCTCGCGCTCCAGCGAACGACGGACATGGTGC
>JAKDKI010000402.1 GCA_030453435.1 Kocuria sp. | reverse complement strand
CGCAGGTTCTTGAAGGTCGCTGTAAGCCGGTCGGACAGTGAGTTGAACACGGGGCAGTCGCTGCTTTCGTCGGTCAACGGATGGGGTCAGTGTCCCAGGTTATCAAGCCCAACCGGGTCCCCGGAACGAGACGAACGTACCGCGGGGCCTCCTTGAGTGCCCCGCGGTACGTTCGGTCTTTTCCGGTTGACGACGCCGCCGCCTCGCTATAGCGCGGACTCCCCGCGTTCGCCGGTGCGCACGCGCACCATCTCGTCCACCGAGGTGACCCACACTTTTCCGTCACCGGCGGAACCGGAGTGGGCGGAGGACACGATCACGTTGACCACGTCCGCAGCGATGTCATCCGCCACGAGTGTCTCGACGCGCACCTTCTCCAAGAGGTCCACGGTGTATTCGGCTCCGCGGTAGACCTCGGTGTGGCCGCGCTGCCGGCCGTAGCCGTGCACGGTGAGCACCGTCATTCCTTGGATCCCGAAGGCCTCCAGTGCGTCCTTGACGTCGCTGAACTTGTCCGGTCGTACGACTGCGGTGATGAGTTTCACAGGGAAGATCCTTCCTTGGCGTGGACGGGGGCCTCAGCGGTCCCGGGGAGGGGCCGCGAGGGTGAGGTTCCGGCGAAGTAGCCGGTGGCCTCGTCCTTGAGGGAGTACGCGGATTCCGCGTGCTGGGTGACGTCAATACCGTCCACCTCGTCCTGGGTGGAGATGCGAAGGCCCATGGTGACCTTGATGAGCAGGCCGATGAGCAACGTGAGTACACCTGTGTAGAGCACGGCGAACACGGTGGAGCTCACCTGCGCGCCCATGAGACTCCAGCCGCCTCCGTAGAACAGCCCCGCCTGGCCCTCGGAGGGGATCGCCAGGAAGCCCAGCGCCACGGTACCCACGATGCCCGAAACCAGGTGGACACCAATCACGTCCAGGGAGTCGTCCAGGCCGATCTTGTACTTCATGCCCACGGCGAGCGCGGACAGCACTCCGGCCACGGCGGCCAGGGCGATGGCGCCCAGGGGTGAGACATTGGCGCACGCGGGGGTGATGGCCACCAGGCCGGCCACCACGCCGGAGGCTGCGCCCAGAGACGTTGCGTGACCGTCGCGGATCTTCTCGGTCAGCAACCAGGTCAGCATGGCGGCCGCCGGGGCGACCAGGGTGTTGGTCCAGATCAGTGCCGCTTGCTCGGCCGTTGCCGCAGCGCCCACGTTGAAGCCGAACCAGCCGAACCACAGGATCGCAGCACCCAGCATGACCAAGGGAAGGTTGTGGGGCCGTTGGCCGGAGTCCTTGCCGAACCCCTTGCGGGCGCCGATGAGCAGAATGAGCACGAGGGCCGCTACACCGGCGTTGATGTGGACCACAAGTCCACCCGCGAAGTCGATGGGTTCGCCGAACATTTCGGCCATGGCGCCGCCCTCGGACCACAGGCCGCCACCCCACACCATGAAGGACAGCGGGAAGTACACCGCGGTGATCCACACCAGGGTGAACACGACCCAGCTACCGAACTTGGTGCGATCGGCAATCGCGCCGGAGATCAACGCAACGGTAATGATCGCGAAGGTGATACCGAAGGCGCTCCCGAGCAGGTCCTCGGAACCGGCCAGGCCCTGCAAGCCAAAGCTGGCGGTGGGATCAGCCACCAATCCACCCAGGATGGGGTCTCCGGAGGACATGGACGCTCCCCAGAGCACCCACACCACGGCCACGATCGCAATGGAGATGAAGCTCATCATCATCATGTTCAGCACGCCCTTGGCCCGGGTCATGCCTCCATAGAAAAGCGCGAGCCCCGGTGTCATGAAAAACACCAGCCCCGCCGCCACCAAAGTCCACACGTGTCCCGCCGTCAATTCCACGCGAGCTCACCTCGTCTCAATCTCAAAGTTCCGTACAACGGTTTTCCGTTGATCACGAGTAAAGTGCGCGCGTGTTTCGGTTGTGCTTCGGGGTCGGTTTCAGCCGTGTTTCATTGCGGCATTGTTCGTGACAATCGTGTTACGGATCACGGTCGAAGGCCCCGCGTTCAAACGCCTCCGCACCCACGAACACCCGCGTGACAAGCGCAGGCATGAGAAAGCGCCCGCCCCAAAACGGGGCGGGCGCCGAAAACTACCGGAGCGGCGTCGTCAGTCGAGCAGAGCGTCCACGAACTGGTCCGCGTCGAACGGCGCGAGGTCGTCGGGACCCTCGCCCAGGCCGATGAGCTTGACCGGAACACCCAGGGCACGCTGGATGGCGACCACGATGCCGCCCTTTGCTGTGCCGTCCAGCTTGGTCAGCACAATGCCCGTGATGTTGACGGCCTCTGCGAAGACCTTGGCCTGGGTCATGCCGTTCTGGCCGGTGGTCGCGTCGATGACCAGCAGCACCTCGTCCACGTCCGCTGCCTTGGTGACCACGCGCTTGATCTTGCCCAGCTGGTCCATCAGACCGGCCTTGTTCTGCAGACGGCCGG
>JAKDKI010000079.1 GCA_030453435.1 Kocuria sp. | reverse complement strand
TAAGGAGGAAATGTGAGTGTTCTGCAAGCCGTCAACGTGGAACCGCGTCTGCGCGGGGACATTGAATCTGGACCCTTGTCCTACTCGGACGCGCCGGTTCTTGCCTGCCCGCTCGCCGCAGTAGGTGCAGCAGGGGTTGCCAAAGCCGCCGGCGCGGTAGTTGGTGGCGGTGCCGTCACCGGCGTGGCCTACGTTGCTTACAAGACAGTGGCCAACTAAACCGCGCACATTGCTCGAAGAATGAGTCGGGAATCCGACTCGCAAGATCGACGAAAGGAAACCATGCAGCCAACAGCCAAACTTCTCGAACACGTCAATCACACGGAGATCTCCATACACGAACGACAAGGCGTTCCGGTGTTGGCTACACCCGCCGCGTTCGGCGCCGGCGTCGTTCTCGGTGCCAAGGTCAGCGCGGGCGGCATTGCGGTCGCCGGTGGTGGCGCCGCTCTGTGCACTGCCACGGTCCTGGGTTGTGGCAACTAGGAGCCCCAGGTGCGCATACTGAAAGAACTCCGGGGTAGCGCAACACCTGCTCGCCCCGCCATTCATCCACTTGAGGTGACGGAGCGAGCAGGTGCCGCTACTCATCTGCTGAGTAGCCTGGAATACGTGGTGCGCCCACAGGATCGCACCCTGGGCGGCTTGAATCACTGGGCTTCAATGCGAGAAGGATTCCCTGATTCGCTCCGCTGGATGGTGCCTATCTACGATTACTTCTCCCACGAGGGTCGGCTGGGGGCGCTCCATGCGTCCCGCGCCGTAGCGGCCGCCATACTGTTAGTGCCACGCAGCACGCCCCATTCCGGACACCGCAACACCGCCCGCGCCATACTGAATGGATACCTGGCGTTGAGTCAGTTGGCGGTTTACCCGCGACACTTTTACGGCACGGACGGTTCCGATCAAGTTTCATTCCTCGTTCAGTCGGCAGCGGCTGTTGGGCGACTCAGCCATCCGACCCGGGGCAGGGACCACGCTGCAGCGTTCATTGCCTGTCAGATCGTCCTCAGCTACTGCGCCTCCGGACTGGCCAAACTCCCAGGGCAGAAATGGATTTCAGGTGAGGCGCTTCCTCTCATCATGCGCACACAGACGTACGGGGACTCCTGGCTCTACACCATGCTCCGGCGTTACCCGTCGGCCAGCCGGGCACTGAGCCACTCCGTGCTCACCATGGAAACGTTCTTTCCCGCTTTTATGCTGGGCAAGGGTCGGGTCATCGATCCAGCTCTCACCTTCATGGGGGCCTTTCACCTCGCAAACGCCCGATTCATGGGCCTGTCCAGATTCGCTGTCGCTTTCATCGGCACTTATCCGTGTGTCAGTGCTCTCGCGAAGGGGACCTTGAATTCGAAGGGAGGCCGGAAATGAGGCCCAGACTGAACTCCGTCCCGAGTGTGACCAAGGACTTCGCGGTACTCGGCGGATCGGTTTTCGCTGCTGGGTTGGGTCATCGTTTCGTCCACCAGTTCATGGACGCGAAACGTGCGTTCGTCGATGAGTCTCGGGAGCAAGCGACCTCGACAACCAGCAATATTCTGAGCTTTCGGCGCATCGGTTCTCGGTTGGGCGGTGCATCATCGAACGAAGCCCCCACCGGAACAGTGGTCATCGATGCCGGGTTCTTCGCTTCCAGCCTCTCGTGCTCTCGCATGGCTCGACTGCTGAGCGAGGCACGTCCGGATCTTGAGGTCATCATCTACGACAGGGCTGGGTACGGATATTCAATTCGATCCCACTATGCCCCGTGGAGCTTCAACGAAGCCGCCCTGGACCTTCAGGCGGTCATCGACCAAGCACGCGGGGAGCAAGTCTGGATCATGGGACACTCATTGGGCGGCTATATCGCCGCGATCCTTGCTGCTCATGAGGACATGAGGGACCGAATATCCGGGCTCATTCTGGTGGAGCCAACGCACCCTCAAGAACTCATTGCCAATTCTCCGCAGCGAGTGGGTGCCCGAAATATCCACTCCACCATGAAGCTGGCACCGGCCAGTGTCCGACTGGGGCTTGGCTGGCTCCTGGACTCCGGGGCCAACATATCCAGTCAGGCGGCCCCCGAGTTGGCCAAGAACCTGGCCACAGAACTCAAGACACCCCGGATCTGGTCCGGGGCTGCACGGGAATGGAAGTACGTCTATCCGGCACTTCTGGATGGTCAATTGAAGACCCCGGAATTAACTGTTCCGGCCCTACTTATCGTGGGAGACGATACCGAGGCGAGTCGCCCTGGCCATCGTCTCCTCTACGACGATTACCTCACCTCGCAGGGATCCGCTTTGGTCCGGATCGTGGGGTCGACACACTTGGGCCTGATGATGGACGAGCAGGGTTCGTCCATGACTTGTAGCGCCGTCGTCGAGTTCCTCGAGAACGTGATGGAGGGTGCATCATGACGGCGCAAGCGTCCCCCCGAGGGCCTTTGAAGGAACGAATCACGGTGGCTGCCATGGCCGCCTGGCTTGTGGTGACAGTGGTGTCCCAGCACCCGGACCGCGGCTTCGACAAGCTTCGCAAAGCTGATCCCACCGGTCTTCTGATTCCCAATTGGAGATTCTTCGCACCGGAGCCCGCAGTTGACGACACCCACCTTCTCTACCGCTTCCACAGTCCCGAGACGGGAGAGTACTCGCAGTGGTACAGCGCCAACCAAGCTCAGCAGCGAAAATTGGTTCATGCATTCTGGTTCCCGGGTCGCCGAGAGGAGAAGGCCGTTTTCGATGTGACCGCTGGCCTTTTGTCCAATGTGAATTCCGGAATTTCCGCCTCGGAAACACGACAGCTCTCGGCGTTTTCCCTACTGTCGAATTACGTTCGTCGAGCAGCGGACCGTGATCACCCGTTAGCGGAATCACCCGAATTCTCCCAAGTCCAATGGCTGATCGCCAGATTTAGTGGGTATTCCGAGGTCGAAGATGTCGCTTACGACTATGTGAGCCCCGTGCTGTCACGTAGCGCGGTAGAGACGGAGGTCATGTGAACGCCATCGAGTACAACGGCGTGTATGCCAAGAACTACGACGCTCTGACCGGTGGTGAAACCGGCGCCGGACCCACGGTCGACATGCTCTGCCAGGTATTCGAGGGCGCGCAGAATCTCCTGGAGATCGGTGTCGGAACCGGACGCGTGGCATTACCCCTCGCACGGCGTGGATTCCAGGTATCCGGTACGGAAATATCACCCCACATGGTGGAGCGTCTCAATGCGAAACTTCAGGCCGATTCGGAAGCCGCGAGCCGCGTTCACACGAGACTCATCGATTTGTCCGAGGAACAGAACGCGGCCGACCTCTACGACTTGCGCAGTGACGGTGCCTACGTCAGCCTCGGCTCAATGTGCTGCATCAGTGACGATGATGATCTCCTGATGATGCTCCGGCAGGTTCGTACTTTGGTGCCAGAGGGAGGGCGGCTGGCCATTGAGGCGTATTCGCCCCTTTATTTCCGAACCCATGTTCCTGACAACGGGCTGACCACAATGCTGCCACTCGACCAGGGAGGCCAGGCGCGTACGGTTACGAACCTCGTCGACGGAGGTCGGGCTGCGGAGCTGCGAACAACGATCACCCACGGGGCTGAGGCCTCAAAGGCCGGGACGATGACCGAGAAGGTCACCCTACGGGGTCCCCAGGAATACTCTGCGCTCTTGAAGCGGGCAGGCTGGAACGTTCTCGTGTGGGACGAGGAAGACGGAGAACGGGGACTGTATTGGATTCTGGCCGACGCGGCAGCCGCGTCCGGCCCTGACGAAAGGGGCACATGGACCTCGCTCTGAGAGACATCACCCACTCCTTCGGGACGAAGCGAGCATTGGAATCGGTCTCATTCGATCTGCCGTCCGGAATGGTCACGGGATTTGTCGGGAATAACGGTGCCGGGAAATCCACCGCGATCAGGGTCTTAATCGGACTCATCTCGGCAGATGCGGGACACGTCCTGGCGGACGGTCGGCCCATCACGGAGGAAGCACGACGCCGCATTGGTTACGTTCCTGAGGAACGGGGCCTCTATCAGCAGGACAAGGTCTTCGAACAGCTCATGTACATCGCGCGGACCTTCGGACTGTCCAAGGAGCGCGCATCATTCTACGTCAAGTCCGGTCTCAGCCAGTTCGGAATCGAAAAGTACGCGGATCACAAACTGGGTGACCTGAGTCTGGGGAACCAGCAACGTGTGCAAATTATTTGCTCTCTTCTGGGAGATCCGGATGCCCTAGTCCTCGACGAACCCTTCAGTGGACTTGACCCGCAAGCAGTTAGCGAGCTGGCGGATATCCTTCGCGTCATCGCGCGCTCCGGCAAGCCGGTTCTCTTCTCGAGCCATCAGCTGGATGTAGTCGAGGATGTGAGCGACAGGGTCATCTTCATCCAGGACGGACAGGTGCTCGCCGAAGACCTCATCGAGAACCTCACCGGCCAGCGGAAGTTCCACGTGGCCTTCGAGGACTCCTACGGAGTGCACCAGAGCGAAAATGCCGAAACACCCACTCAGCTGACCGAGCTGATTCACACGATCCAGACCCAGGGATTCTCCATCATTGACGTGACATCCGAGAAACGTGGCCTTATCCATGTCTTCCGAGAGCATTCCTCCCACCGAGAGGAGGTCGCATGAGTAAGCCCGCGTTCCTCAGTACCCTGGGTGTGGTGACACAACGCGAGTTCAAGCGCTCCTTCTGGACCCGTTCGACAGTCATTACTCTCGCCACCGTGCTGCTCATCATGTTGGCCATGCTCATTGTCCCGCGGATCCTGTCCCCGGACAGCGGTGAAAAGACCATCGCCGTGACGGGCGCTTCGTCGTCACAAGCACAAGAGCTCTCCACTGCGGCAAACAAAGTTGGGGTAAACCTTGAGGTCACGAACAGCGAGACGTTGCCCGAGGAAGCCGACGCACTGTGGAGCGTGAGTCCGCAGGGGCCCGAGGGAAACGCCCTTGAAGTGCGGAAGGCCTCCGAACAGAACGAGTTGAGCCAGTCGGTGGACAGAATCCGGTTGGCCTACTTGGACGGCCAGGGGGAGTCCACATCCCTCGAGGCACCGGCCATCTCAGCGGTGGAACAGGACGAGAACGAAGCCCAACTCCTGGTCATCGCCTATTTCGTTGTCCTTGTGGGGTTCAACCTGGTGGTCAGCAATGCGTCGCTCGTGGCGCAGCGGACCATCGAGGAGAAGGGAAACAGGGTCATTGACATCCTGATTCCACGTTTTCACCTTTACGGGTTTATCGCGGGGAAAGTCTGTGGCACGGGTTTGGCCGGCGTCGCCCAACTGCTCTTGCTCGGGGTGATGGCGGCGGGACTTCTGACTGTGACCGGGAGCAGCGCAACCGTAGGTTTAGTTCTCACGGTTCTCCCGCACGCGATAATCTGGTATGTCCTGGGGTTCCTGTTTTTCGGCTTCCTCTATGCCGGGCTGGGCTCCCTGCTCCGGTCACCAGCGGAGGGGGCAGCGCTGCAAGCGCCCTTGCAGCTGCTGAATCTGGGTCTGTTCGTCGTAGCGATCTTCGCGCTTCAGGACCCGTCAGCCCCTTGGGTTCAATCGCTGGTCGCGATTCCCCCGTTCTCGCTGGTTCTCGGGCCGATCGTCAGTGTGGTTTCTGGATGGACACCAACCTTGGTGGTCGGTGGGATCTTGACGGCCGTGGCCGTGGTCGTCCTGTCCTTCCTCGGGGTGCGGCTATACCGTTGGGGAATCGTCAACGAGGATTGGCGGCGGCTCTTTCGTCGGCGCTCCTCGGGGCAACCGGCGCCGGCCGACGACTGAATAAATCACTTCGCTGACAAGACGACACGAAAGGAAACTTTTCATGCTTCTCCGTACCTTCGTAGCCATTCTCGGGACAGTCGCGATCCTCTTCGTTTTCCTGGGAGTCCTGCAAAGTTGGGATGTTAGCCCGGTCGTCAGGGGTATGCTCGCCGTCGGCTTCAGCGCTGCGTTCGCCTACATCGTTTTCAAGAAGCCTTCGCGGGCAGCGAGTCAGCGGAGATGACCAGTGCGCCCCCGGCTCGGGCAGTCGTTGTCGGCTCCGGGCCGAACGGCCTGGCCTCGGCCATAACACTGGCCCGGGGAGGCGCGCGGGTGCGAGTTCTCGAAGCGACGACGACGCCGGGCGGGGGCATGCGTTCCTTCCTCAACGAGCGCTTCGGTACCGTTCATGATCACTGTTCCGCCGTCCACCCGTTGGCGCGGCTGTCTCCCTTCTTCCGCCGTATCGGACTCCAGCGGAGTGTCGAATTCGTCACCCCGCCACGCCCGTTTGCACAGGCCATGGAGAGCGGCAGCGGACCGCTGGGCAGGACCGTTGCCACCTTCGCGGGGATAGCGACGCACGCAATGCTTCCCCCGGGGGCACCCCTGGCACTCGGGACCGGGCTCCTGCTCGGAGGGGCTGGTCTGGTTGCGGGATGGCCCATCCCCATCGGCGGAACCCAGCGCATCACCGACTTCCTGGTGGAGCACTTGGAGGAGCTGGGAGGAGAGATCGAATGCAACCGACCCGTGTCTCCGCACGATTTGCCCGAGGAAATTGAGACCGCGGATCTCGTTCTGTGGGACACGGACGCCGAGCTTGCTCACTCCGCTGCCGGCGGCGTCGATCGTCGGAGCGGTCAAATCGGTGAGGCCGTTACGCGACGTGGGCCACGCCGTTATGGGCCGGGCGCAGCCAAAGCCGATTTCGTGACGAACGCCCCCATTCCGTGGAGTGATGCAAGACTCTCCGAGGCCGCCACCGTGCACGTTGGTGGAACCTGGCGGCAGATGGCCTCGGCGGAGAGGAGCGTCGGTCATGGGGTCCTGGCCGAGCATCCTGTGATGCTCGTGTCCCAGCCGAGTGTTTTCGATCCCACTCGTGCGCCCCGGGGTCTGCACACCGTCTGGGCCTACGCGCACGTCCCCGCGGACTCCAGCGTGGATCCTGCCGACCTCATCACGCGAGAGATCGAGCGGTATGCTCCCGGATTTTCGAAGACCGTTCTCGATGCGCGGACGAGCACGGCGGCGAGCATGGCTGAGTACAACATGAACTACGTCGGAGGTGACATCGCTTCCGGTGCGACTCGGGGTCTCCAACTGGTGACCAGCGGACACGCGGGTGTGCGTCCGGGGAGTGGCCTACGTGGACGTTTGGAAGGGGTTGCCACAGCACCGTGGACACTTCCAAGACGGGGTTGGTACCTCTGCTCGGGTACCACGCCGCCTGGGCCCGGGGTCCATGGAATGAGCGGAGCTATCGCGGCAAGCCTGGCACTCCGTCAGCGCCGCGCGGAGCAGTCGCCGCGCGGACGCCGCTAGTGGAGGGAAACCCACTCTCCACGGGGCTGGGACTAGGGCCCCAGCGTGTCAGCTGGTTTCGAACTCGAATCCCAACGCCAGCGGATGCCACGAGTCTCACTGGTGCGGCCCGTTGCGGTGAGCAGGTCCTGCCAAGGATCATTTGAACGGGTTGCGCGAGGAAAGATACGGCCCAGGCCGGAAGAAACAGGGTTCACCAGTCCGCGGTAGTCGATGCCGTGTGCGGAGAGAATGTCATAGGTGTGCAGAACCAGTTCCACAATTCCCATGGCAGTGAGCGCGGACCTGTCGGGGTTACCGTATGGGTGCCATCCGACTCGGTCCACTGGCGCAGCCGAAACCACGGCCACCAGTAGACCGCCGACAGCGTCCAAACAATTGAGCATGACTTCCGTGCCGCCGGATCCTTCCGGCCAGAGCGTCCCCATCATGCGGCCGGGAATAAGAGCGAATTCCATAAGCGGGGTATAACCCTCGCAGCGGTGAACACCAGATTGTGAAGTCTCAGGTCTTTGGTGACAGTTTTGTGTCGGGACATCGGTGACGTTTGGTGTGTCAGGACTTCCGTAACAGTTTCTGTAGTGCTGGGGTGATTTCCAGGGCATGTTTCTTGCTGAAGTACCTCGTGTCCTTGGGCGCGTGGTCGCTTCCTGGGGCGGGGTAGGTGATCAGTAGTTCCCCGTCGGTGGTAGCGATCATGACCGTGTTGTTGTCCCAGACTGCTGCGACCGTGACTCCGGCTAGTGCCAGGCCCAGATGAAAATTCACCGTGTGGATTTGGATCACCCCTATCGAGGACACCAGTCGTAGCCCGTGATCGTCTACGCCCGGGGTCCAGGTGCGGTGCTGCCATTGGGACGGCCGTGGGCCGGGATTGATGCTCACGGTGTTCTCGGCCGGTAACTGCGGTGGCGGTGCTTTGGGCTGGGCATTCCAGGCCTGGAACGGGGTCACCCGCCCTGGGAGGCTTTGATGGGGGCGTTGGGTGTTGTAGATGATCTCGAACTCATCGAGCTGGGTTTGCAGCTGCGACAACGTGTCAACCAGGGGTTGTTTAGCCTCGATCCACCGACTCAGGTTAGGGCCGGCGGCCGATATCCCGGATCGGC
>JAKDKI010000401.1 GCA_030453435.1 Kocuria sp. | reverse complement strand
ACGTTGTAATGTGCGGCCACGGCGCGAGCGGCGGCGTAATCGCCCTTGGCCGCCAAATAGGACGGCGACTCGGGAAGGAAGACAAACATGAGCGGCACCAGGATCAGCGCGGGCAGTGCCCCGGCAATGAACATGGTGTGCCACGAGAACTGAGCCAGGACCCAGATCGCAAGTGCTGCGGTCAGCACGGCACCCACGTGGTAACCCGTCATCATGACGGTCGTCGCGTTGGAGCCGCGGCCCTTACGCGCGAACTCGGTAACCATGGAGATGCCGGTGGGCAGGCAACCACCCAGACCCAAACCGGCCAGGAAGCGCAGCACACCGAACCACAACACGCTGGGCGCGAAAGCTGCGGCGAAAGTCAGGACAGAGAAGACGATTACGGCGCCGATCAGCATCTTGCGGCGGCCCAGGCGGTCGGTAAGCCAACCCATGCCGAGCGCGCCGATCATCATGCCGAACAGTCCGGCAGTTGCAACTGCCGTGCCTTCGCCGGTGGTCATGTCGAAGCCCTTGTCCTCCAACAGAGCGGGCATCACGGCGCCGAGGACCACGGCGTCGAACCCGTCCAGCAGAACGGCGATCCAGCACAGCGGAGCGACCCAAAGGGGGGATTTGAGAATGAGGCCCTTAGCGGGCGTGGTGCCCGCGGTGGGCGAGGAAGCGGTGGAACTCACGGGGAAACTCTTCCGATAGGGCAACAGATCACAGTGATCCTAGTCGCACACCCGTGTTAGCCCGGCCACAGTCCCGTTGAATGAGAGCAAGCTCACCAGAGCGGTTTATCGCCCGTGCGCCAATTGGTCCCACGGATTCTGTCGTGCAAGGCCACCGCGGAAATATCGGTGAGGCACGCAACCTGATCCACGACCAGTCGCAGGCGAGCCGCCTCTGCTCCGGGACCGTCACCGATCTCGCGCCAGTCCCCCGCGAACTCGTGTGACAGGAAGCGGCCGTCGGTTTCCATGAGCGCATTGACCAGGATGGTGAGGATCTCGTTCTGGTTCTCGTACAGCGGTTGGGCGTCGCGCACGGTCATCACAAAAGCAGTGGCAATGCCCTTAAGCACCGCGATTTCTAGCTCAGTTTCATGCGGTACGACAAGCTGCGCGGAGTAACGAGTTAGCTGACCGTCACCGGCCACGTCACGCGTGGCTTCTACCGCAGACATCGCGAACCGCCCGATCAGCTGACTGGTCATGTTCTTGAGCCTCGCCAGGTCCTTGCGCGAGCCGTCCATGAGTGGGATCCACACCGGCGAGGATTCCAGCCGCCTCAGGGCAACATCCAGTTCCTCCGCAGTAGCCCGTGGAAGATACCAGCGCTGGGTCCACTCGATGACACGGGCTCGAGCCATGGGATCGGCGAGCTGCCCCAACTGCAGGGTGTTGGAGGCGATCGCGTCCTCCACGTCGTGCACGCTGTAGGAAATGTCATCGGCGAGGTCCATGACCTGGGCTTCCAGGCATTTGCGGCCTTCGACGGCGCCTTCGCGCATCCACCGAAAGACGGGCAGGTCGTCCTGGTACACGCCGAATTTGAGGTTGGGTTTACGGTCAGGGCGCGGAGGGGCATCCTCCGCACTCCACGGGTACTTGCACGTCGCATCCAGTGCCGCGCGCGTGAGATTGACACCGGCTGGGTGGCCATCCTCGGTGATGACCTTGGGTTCCAAACGCACCAGCAGCCGCAACGTCTGGGCGTTACCCTCGAAACCGCCGATGTCCCGGGTCATGGTTGCGAGCGCGGTTTCACCGTTGTGACCGAAGGGCGGATGCCCCAGATCGTGGGACAAGCACGCGGCATCCACGACATCCGGATCACACCCGAGAGCCTTGCCCAGTTCGCGGCCGATCTGAGCTACTTCCAGGGAGTGGGTCAGGCGGTTACGGACAAAGTCATCGGTGCTCGGCGCGACCACCTGGGTCTTGGCGGCCAACCGACGTAGTGCGGAACTGTGCAGCACGCGCGCACGGTCGCGCTCGAAGTGGGAGCGGTGGCGGTTGTGGTGGTTTTCGGCCACGTACCGCTCGGCGTCCTCGTAGGCGTATCCGGTGGGCAGGATTCCTAGGCGGTCAGGGGTGTGCAATCGGTTAGCCTCCGGAGACATCGAGTTCGGCGTGCACCAGGCCCAGGCGTTCGGCGTCACCCAGGATGCGGGAGTTCAGCCAGCCGTCCGGGAGGTGAGGTTTGCGGGGGTTGCCTGCGCGACCGCGGGGGCCCTCCACGTCCTTGCCGGGGTACGGCAGATCCAGGTCGAGCTGGTCGAGCAGGTCACGCAGTCTGGCCAGGCTAGGCACCTGTGCCATTTGGGCGCGCAGTTCACCGCCCACCGGGTAGCCCTTGAAGTACCAGGGAACGTGCTTACGGATTTCGCGGCAGCCCTTGGCCTCATCCCCGAATTCCTCCGCAAGCAGCTCGGCGTGCCGGTAAATGGTTTCCGCGACCTTGCGGACCCCGGGCTTGT
>JAKDKI010000400.1 GCA_030453435.1 Kocuria sp. | reverse complement strand
CTCCCCAGGAAGTCGTAGCTGAATTTCTCAGTCCAACTTCTGGGGAGCAGTTCAGCGTGCGCAAGGCACCCGAGCGGCGTCGTCCGTGTCGATGGCAAAAGCCCAGGAAGACTGGCCATTCGGCCATGTCAGAGCGACCTACCCCGGGGTAGATTAGGACGTCAGAGATAATCAATAAGTCACCGAGCGGACCGAAGGAGTGGATTGTGCCGATCAAGTCCTTCATGGGACTCGTGCGAGGCGAGCGCGATCACTCCCGCCCCGAATTCTTCGAGGGCGTCGCCACCCCGGCCAGGATCCTGGTGTTCGTTGCGGCCGTGGTGGCCTATTTCTCGGTGTCGGCCCTGTGTACGTGGCTGCTCCCGGACGTCATCACCCGGGATCTGCTGGGCGAGGTCATTCCGCGCATCATCGCGGTGGCTTCCGCTGCTCTCGTGTTCATGACGAGTGAGCGGCTATTGGCGCGCACCGTGGAGGCTACTGAGCATCCTGTGGGAGGGGCAGGGTCACCGTAAAGCGGCAGCGACCGTGTGTGTCCTCATCGACCGCGATGGTGCCACCGTGTGCGAGCACGATCTCGCGGCTGATGGCCAGGCCCAATCCGGATCCACCGGTGTCCCGGGCTCGTGAAGCGTCCAGGCGGACGAACCGTTCGAAGACCTTGTTCTGATCTGCGGGGGCAATCGTATCGCCGTTGTTGATCACGGTGAGCACCGCGTTCGTCTCGGTCGTGCTCAACCGCACCTCGATCAGCGACTCAGCATGGCGACCCGCGTTGGACAGCAGATTCCGCACCACGTGCTGCAGCTTGGAGGCGTCCGCGCGCAACCGTACGGGTTCGATGTAGACCGTCAGTTCCTGGTCCAGTGCGGGTCGGATCCGGGCGATCTCGTCCGACACCACCTCGTCCATGTCGGTGTCGGCAACGCGCATGTCCAGACCGGCGTCGTCCGCGCGGGCGAGGGTGAGGAGGTCCTGCACGAGCTGACCCATGCGCTGGGATTGGGAGACGAGCACCGGGGACAGTTCCTTCCATGTCTCCCCGGAGGGATCACTGCGGGCCACGTCCAGGGTGGTGGACAGCGTGGCCAACGGCGAGCGCAGCTCGTGGGACGCATCGGCCACGAAGCGCCGTTGGGCGCGATCCGAGGCCTGCAGTCGGTCCAGCATTGCGTTCATGGTGGAGGCCAGCTGGGCGATCTCGTCGCGGGTGGGCGGAACATCCACGCGCTCGTCCAGATTGGCACCGCCAATGGTGCGCACCTGATCGGTGATGCGGCGAACCGGTCGCAGGGAACGGCCGGTAAGCCACCACATGGTCAGCGCCCCCAGGATGACGAGTAGCGGGCCTACTACCAACACGAAAACCGCGACCACGGTGAGGGAGCTGGTTTGCAGGTTCACGGGAACGGCAACGACCAGCGTGTGCGGTTCATTGTTGACCACTATGCCTTCGGAGACATATACAAAATCGTTGGGAATCCGCAGCGGAGCTTCGTTGTCCATGCGTGATTCGAACGTGTCACCCGGGGTGAGTGCCGGTGAGTCCAAATCAATGTCCCCGGCCATTGCCGGTGAGGAGGCCACCACCTCGCCCTCTTGATCGGTGAGTTGAACCAGAACACCCGGCTGACCCACCGCCCGGAGCAGTTCTTCGGGGTCCGCCTGGGACCACACGTAGATCACCCGATTCTCGGGGGTTTGCTGGCCGTCCACCAGTCGCGAGAGAACTTGCTGCTGACTGGTGACCGCTTGATCGTGGGCCGTGGAGACAATGTTGCGTTTGAGTACTTCCAGCAACAGCAAACCGGCCAAGAGCAGCACCACGATCATGAGCAGTGCCGCGGCAGCGGTGGTTTTCCGCCGCACGCCCCACCGTCTGCGAACGCCCATCACGCTCATGCGGCAGGGGTATCCGCAACCAGTCGATAGCCCATACCGCGCACCGTCTGCAATGTGTTGAGGCCAAAGGGCACGTCAATCTTCTTGCGCAGATATCCCACGTAGACCTCCACGATGTTCTCGGATCCCTCGAAGGCGGCATCCCACGCGTTGTCCATGATCTGCAGTTTGGACACCACGGTGTCCGCGTTCTGCATGAGGTATTGCAGGATCACGTACTCCTTGGCGGTCAATTCGATCACCGTGTCCCCGCGGGTGACCTTGTGCCGGGCCGGGTCCATTTCCAGGGTGCCCACGGTGATATTGACCGGCCGCTCGGGGGCGCCGCGGCGCATGAGCGCCCGCAACCGGGCCACCAGGACCATGAAACTGAAGGGCTTGGTCAGGTAGTCGTCGGCGCCCAGGTCAAAGGCGTCCGCCTCGTCGTACTCGCCGTCCTTGGCCGTCAGCATCAGTACGGGAGTCCAGTTCTTGGCCGCGCGGATCTCCTTGAGGATCGTGTACCCGTTCTTGCCGGGCAGCATGAGGTCCAGCACGATCACGTCGTACGGGTTCTCCTGGGCCAGCCACGC
>JAKDKI010000399.1 GCA_030453435.1 Kocuria sp. | reverse complement strand
CCACGAGCGCCACATTGTTGATGCCGAACGAATCTTCCATGGGCGTGTGCTTGTACAGCTGAGCCAACACGGCCTGGGGGTTGAACCCGTTCTTCAGCTCGATGACCAGGTGCAATCCCTTGGTGCGGTCGGTCAGATCCACCACGTCCGAGATGCCGGCCAGCTTCTTCGACTGGACCGCGTCCTTGATCTTCTCGGTAACCTTCTCCGGGCCCACCATGTAGGGCAGCTCGGTCACCACGATGCCCTGTTTACGGGGCGAGACCTGTTCGATGGACACCTTGGCCCGAGTCTTGAACGAGCCACGGCCCGTGCGGTAGGCGTCCCTGATGCCCTCCAGACCGACGATGCGACCGCCCGAGGGCAGGTCCGGGCCGGGCACGAACTTCATGAGGTCCTCGAGCGTGGCCTCTGGGTTCAGGATCAGGTGCCGTGCTCCGGCAACCACCTCGCGCAGGTTGTGCGGGGCCATATTGGTGGCCATACCCACAGCGATGCCCGTAGCGCCGTTGACGAGCAGAGCCGGATAGGCCGCGGGCAACACACCGGGCTGCTGGAACTGGTTGTCGTAGTTGGGCACGAAGTCCACGACGTCCTCGTCGAGGTCACCCGTGAGCGCCTGGGCAGCCGGGGCCATTCTGGCTTCGGTATAGCGCGGTGCCGCGGGGCCGTCGTCGAGAGAACCGAAGTTGCCGTGGCCGTCCACCAAGGGCAGGCGCATGGCGAAGGACTGTGCCATGCGCACCATGGCGTCATAAATGGCCGAGTCACCGTGGGGGTGGAGCTTACCCATGACCTCGCCCACCACGCGCGCACTCTTGACGTGGCCGCGGTCCGGGCGCAGGCCCATCTGGTCCATCATGAACAAGATGCGTCGCTGCACCGGTTTCAGGCCGTCCCGCGCGTCGGGCAGGGCGCGGGAGTAGATCACCGAGTAGGAGTATTCGAGGAAACTGGTTTCCATTTCCTGCGTGACATCAATGTCAACAATGTGCTCGGTGAAATCCTCGGGCAGCTCGTCCTGCTCGGAGCGGGTGGTTGAACGACGTCGGGCCATCTAGCGGCAACTCCTCGAATAATCGGCGTGTACCTGTCGGGAGGTCACGCGGTTGGCTACCCTGAAGTCTATGGGTTCTCACGATGAAGGTACGCAGTCACCGTCCTACCCCGAATACTGGGAAGCAGACGTCATCATGCGGGATGGTGCGACCGCGCATTTGCGCCCCATTAGCCCGGACGACCGGCAGTTGCTCACGGACTTCCACGAAAAACAGTCCGAAGACAGCATCTACCTCCGGTTCTTCTCGTACAAACCGTCGCTGTCCGAGAAGGAACTGGTGCGGTTCACCACCGTGGACCACGTGGACCGTGTCTGCTTCATCTTGTTGCTGGACGGCAAAATGATCGGTGTGGGCCGCTATGACCGCACCTCGGATCGCGTGGCGGAAGTCGCGTTCATGATTTCCGATCACCACCAGGGCCGCGGTATCGGTTCCATCCTGTTGGAACATCTGGCCGCGGCGGCACGAGAGAACGGCATTGACCGTTTCACCGCCGAAGTGCTGCCCGAGAACCGCAAGATGCTCCATGTGTTCGTCGAAGCCGGTTATGACGTGTCCCGCCAGTTCGAGGACGGCGTGGTGGTGGTGGACTTCGACATCGACCCCACCGAGAAATCCCTGGCCGTCATGGAATCCCGCGAGCACCGCGCAGAGGCCCGGTCGATCCAGGACCTCTTGTCTCCCGAGGTGGTCGCGGTGATCGGTGCATCGTCGGACCCCGATCACGCAGGGTTTCACGCGGTGGAGGGCGTCCTGAACGGTGGTTATACCGGAACTCTCTACGGCGTGGGTAACACCCCGTATGAAAGGGACGGTCTCACGTTCGTCACGAGCGTCCAGGAAATCTCCGAAAAAATTGATTTGGCAATCATTGCTGTTCCGCGTGATGCCGTGGAGACAGCGATCGCGGACTCCGGCCGAGCGGGCGCCAAGGCCGTGATCATCATGACCGGCGGCTACGCCGAGGCCGGTGCAGAAGGTGCAGCTCATCAGCGCCGCTTGGTGCGCATCGCCCGTGCCTCCGGTATGCGCGTGGTGGGACCGGCAAGCCTCGGATTCATCAATACGTCGGAAGAAGTCAGTCTCAACGCATCGGTTCTGCCGCGCATGCCCCAGCCCGGGGGACTGGGGCTGTTCTCCCAGTCCGGAGCCATCGGCACCATGGTTTACGGTGCCGCGCGCCGGCACCAGGTGGGGCTGTCCAGCTACCTGTCCGCCGGTAACCGGGCGGACGTCTCCGGCAACGACATGATGCAGTACTGGGAGGACGACCCCTCCACCACCGTGTGCGGCCTGTACCTGCAGTCAGTGGGTAATCCGCGTAAGTTCTCCCGCATTGCGCGCCGCCTGTCACGTTCCAAGCCGGTCATCGTGGCCAAGTCCGAGGTCACCGGTTTGCGGCTGCCCCCGGGGCACA
>JAKDKI010000078.1 GCA_030453435.1 Kocuria sp. | reverse complement strand
CAACCACCCTGTTCCCAGCAGGTGATCCGCGCCCCAGCCTACCAAACTCCAGAAGCCTCCACCGACCACGATGTACAGCAACATGGTGAGGCCTCCCGCCAAACCACCTCGCTGAACGAGCTCGCCCGCGGTACTGAGCGTGTCATCGGAGGGAGCACCGGTTTCAGAGGTTCCGACACGCCCACCGTCATGTTTCTGGGAGTTGGAGAAATCGCGTTCACGCTTGGCCATGATCTTCTCCTTCGGTCGGTTCAGTCGCCCTGTTATCCAGAGTAGTGGGCGAGCTGTTCTCTCCCTGATCCGCTGCGGCCTTCTGCTCGGCCGCCTCTTGCTCTTGCTTGGCACGCACCGCCGCCGCGTAATCACTGGCCAAAACCGTGCTCGCCCGCATGGCAACGGGTGCCAGACCCAACCAGGAAACCACCAACCCGGCAGCCACGGTAATGGCAAAACCGCGGGTCTGTAGCCACTCGGGCGCTCCCACAAAGATGAGGTACCAGCCCATCACCACGACCTTGAGAAGGTACAGAAGGGCAAGCGCCGGTGCTGTCGCAGCCGGAGCCACTCGATACATCAACGCGGACATGAACACCGTGAGACCGGTGCTCAGCATGACCAGTCCGCCCCCCACCGCAATGGACCGCCACAGCGGATCGAATTCGATCACCGCCGCACAGGTGAGGAGAATCACAGCAAGAAGTATGGATGTGACGCTCAGAACCAAAACCGAGCGGCCATAGGCCTCGGGGGGTTCGGCTGTCGGCTCAGAGCTCGCTGACTGCGCGGAGGCAGGAACGGCGTGACTCATGAACCCACGGCCCGGCGACGTCGTCCTGTGAACGGGCGCAGAACCCGGGGCAGGCACAGGTACAACACAACGACAGCGGCGCTGGCCAGGCCCGCGAGAACCGACCCGGCGCCGTCGGCGCGCACACCCCAGAGGGAAATCAGACTGACCAGGGCCGTGGCCACGGTGACCACCAACGAGGACTGCACGTGAGTCAGGCCCACGTCCGTGAGGCGCTGATAGACGTGCTCGCGGTGGGGTTTGTACCAGATCTCACCACGTTGCACCCGCTTGATCAGGGTCACGGTAGTGTCCGCCAAGTAGATCACCAGCGGGGGCAGCAAGTACTCCACGTACACCCCGGACAGGAACGCGCCGATCGCGATCGCGACCAGGCTGCCGCCCAGGACATAGGAGCCGACGTCGCCCAGGAACACCGTGCCACGGCTCAGGTTCCACGGCAGGAATCCGGCGAAGGCCCCCGCCACGATCAGGCCTGCGCACATCATCCAGGTCATCTCATTCGCGGCACCGGCCCAGGCGTAGAACAGACCCACCACGGTGCCGTGCATTCCGGAGATCCCGTTGATCCCGTCCATGAAATTGGCGATGTTGATGTAGGCCACCGCGGCGATGACCCCCACGGGCCACCACCACACGGCGATTCCCAGGGAGATGATCATGGCGCCGGTTCCCACCGCCCCAATCAGCATCTGCACGCCCAGGCGGGTCCCCACGGAAGCGCCGCGGTAGTCCTCCATCCATCCCAGGGCCGCACTAGCCACAATCATGGCCAGCACAATGAGGGCCACGGAACGATCCACTTCCACCACGCCCAGGATGAGCGCCAGTGTGTACATGACCACGATGGCCACGGCGACGGCGAGACCCATGCCGCGGATCACCGGCCGGTCATGTGAGGACCTGTCCGAGGGGATGTCAATGACGCCCCACCGTGCCAGCAATGGTTTGATCACGAACGGCAGCAGGACGGAAATGAGCAATGCCCCGCCGCCCAGCCAGAGAGCGAGAGTCAGTAGATGTTCCAGGGTGTCGGCCTGCGGTATGGCCCCGGGGCCTTCGATGCGCGACGACACGAACGGTGCGGCAGTGATGATCGGGCCTGTCATGAGTTCTCTCCCCCGTTGCGGTCTGCGTAGGGGGATGGCTTCTGATGTTCCTTGGCTCGCGGGACGGAAAAGTCCGTGATGCGGGGCTGGGTGCTGTCCTTGATCACGGGGATGGAACCGGTGAACAGCATGCCGCCCCGTACCTTCCACACGTGCCGATCCAGGTGAGCCGGGTCCAAGCGCTCGGCCTTGGCGTGGGAGATCTTGGGGTGGAGGGGACGTTCGTCGCTCTCGCCGGCACCGATCAGGTCCTCGTGGAGCTTCTCACCGTGGCGCAGCCCGGTAATGACGATCTCCACGTCCTCGCGGCCGGACATTGCACGCAGTCGTTCGGCGACGTCCAGAATCCTGACGGGTTCGCCCATGTCCAGGATGAGAACCTCTCCCCCGCTGGCAATGGCGCCTGCCTGGATGACCAGCTGGCAGGCCTCGGGAATGGTCATGAAATACCGAGTGGCGTCCGCGTGGGTCACCGTAATGGGGCCTCCCTGGCGGATCTGCTCCGCGAAGAGCGGCAGCATGGAACCGCGCGAGCCGAACACGTTGCCGAAGCGCACTGACGCATATCGTTTACCGGTCTGCCCCGCCATCCACGCAGTCAGCTTCTCCGCCACGCGCTTGGAGTGACCCAGTGCGGTGGTGGGGTTCGCAGCCTTGTCCGTGGAGACGTTCACAAACACATCCACGTCCACCTTGGCGGCCGCGTTGAGCACGTTGAGCGTGCCCATCACATTGGTCTTCCAGGCTTCGTCCGGGAACTGCTCCAACAGGGACACGTGCTTGAGTGCGGCGGCGTGGAACACGACTTCGGGTTGCCGCCGCTCGAAAATGTGCTCGAGCGACTCGGTGTCCCTGATATCCGCGAGTACCGTGTCGTTGCCGTCCAGCAAGCCGCGACCGGTGATCGAGATCTGGGTGGATTGCAGACCGGTCTCATCACGGTCCAGCATGATCAGTTCGGCGGGTTCGAATCCCACGAGCTGACGGCACAGCTCCGAACCGATGGAACCGCCCGCGCCCGTGACCAGGACGCGCTTGCCCGTGACGTAGCCCGCGATCGCGTCCACGTGGATGTCCACCGGGCGACGACCGATCAGATCCTCCATGGCGATGTCCCGCAGGTCCACGCTCTGCTTACTGCCCGTCAACATGTCGGTGATCGGTGGCACGGTCATCACGCGCGTGTTGGTTCCGGCCACGGCGTCGGAAACGCGGCGCATGAGGCGCGGCTCGACATCGGAAATGGCCACGATCAACACCGCGGATCGCGTGCTTTCCAGGACCTGCGCGACGTCGTGCAGCGTGCCCATCACGGGAACAGACGAGATTCGCAGGTGCTTCTTGGCGGGGTCGTCGTCAATGAGGGCGACGGGCAAGAACTCGGAGGACGGGTCCTGCATCATGCGGTGAACCAGGAATGTACCCAGGTAACCGGCTCCGAACACCACCACGTGCTGGGCCTCGGCCCCGGGCTTGGCCGTGGATTCCTGGTACATGCGCTTGAGATAGCGGAAGGCCGCCATGAACAAACACGCGAAGGGGAACGCGATGAAACCAATGGATCGTGGGATCCCCATGGCCACGCCGAATACCAGCAATACGACCTCGAGGATGGCTGTGACAATCACCGTCACCACGACCAGGAGTTTGGCCTCTTCAAAACTGCCGAAGGAATAGCGGCCCTTATAGAGGGCGAAAGAGAATCCCACCACCATCTGGCAGGCGACGGCCACGGCGCACGTGATCACCAGGCCGCCCACGGAGACGAACTGCACGTTCATCTCGTAGCGCAGAAGCACCGCCACGCACATGGCAACGATCCACGCGGCGGAATCCAGAATCATCTGGATCCACAACCACGCAACCGGCTTCTCCGCCGAGGGGGTATTGATGTGGGGGTTCCCCATGCGCGTTGACGTCCTTTCGAGCACGCGAACTAGCCGTTGCGGTGACCCACCATGAATCGGTAGGCCGTTTCCCGCACTTTCAACGGCACAAATCTGTAGCCGCCTCGCACGATCACGTTCGTGGCCCATTGTATGAACCCCACGTACCCTAAACGGCGCAATTTCCTTTGCAACGCCATCTCGGCCAGAAACACGCGGAGTCCCCCGCGTCTTTCGTAGGACCCGGCCGAGACTCGGTAGCCGACGAGCGGATCAGAGACATTCCGCACGTCAGCCCCTGCGTGGAGCATGCGCGCCCACAACCAATAGTCCTCGGCCATGGGCACGTGTTCATAACCACCGACCGCTTCCACCGCGCTGCGACGGAACACCACGGACGGGTGGGAAATCGGATTGCGGCGTTTGCCCACGCTCTCGATTTCCATCCGACCCACCGGCGCCTGCCGCAGAGCGACGGGCGCTGATTCGTCCTCGCCGATCTCGTGCATCGAGGCGCCGACCAGGGCGGCGCCGTCCTCGATCAACGGCAATTGCCGTTCGAAGCGATCCGGGTAAGAGATATCGTCAGCGTCCGCACGGGCCACCACGTCGTGGGTGCACCACAGCAGCCCGGTGTTCAGGGCATTGGTGAGTCCCGCATTGTGTTCCAGTTCCACACGCACCACGGGCACCGCCGACGCCGCGCTGATCCGGTCCAGCTCGTCGGTGATCTCTTGGGGCACGGGGCCATCACGCACGATCACGACCTGCGAGGGCGGGCGGGTCTGCTCATGGGTGTTGGATTCGACGGCGCGGCGCACCCGGTGGGCGGAGTCTCCTCGGTAGACGGGTACCAACAACGAGAAGGGCGCGGGACATTCTGCGGGGTTCAGGGGCTCAGCGAGGGCCACCGAAACCACGTCCCCGCATCCCGTTGATGTACCGGCCAGCCCAGGTACGCAGTCCCTTGAGGTCTCTGCGTTGCAGGTAGTACGCCGGATAACCGATCGCGTCCGCGCCCAACTGGACCACGCGCTTGTACCGCCACGACACGTAGCCGCGGTTACGGAAGAAATGCTGCTGTTTGAACTGGCCCGGGGGAATCAGCACCTGGAGCTTGCCGGGAATGACAACCTGCTCCTCGTCCCATCCCGGCGGGTGCGCCACAGCGGTGGTGGTCACGGTGCCGAACGGCAAACCGGACTTACGCAGGCGCACCAAGAAATCCACTTCGTCTCCGCGCAGGAACAACTTGAGATCCGGGAGCCCCACGGTGAAGAACACCGACTCGTCCATGAGTGCGCCATTAAAAAAGGCCGCGTAGGAAGGAATAAACCCTAAAGATTCAATGTCATCTCGAGAGTGAGTAATGCTCCCCTCGAGGCGGAACGGGAAGGAAAGCGTCCCGTGATCCTGCGGTGCCACGATCAGCGGGGACACCACCGCCAGACTCCGTTCGGCGGCAGCTCGGCGCAGGGTCCGCAAGCAGTTCTCGTCCTCCGGATGCGCGTCATCGTCCATGAGCCACACTTGGTCCGCGCCAGTGGACAGGGCGGTGAGAATTGCGAGCGAGAAACCACCCGCGCCACCCAGGTTCGCTTCCGAACGCAGGTAACGAAGCTCAAAGGCACCGTCGATTAACTCGCGGAGATGAGCCGCGTCCAGCGCCGCCTTGCCCGCGTCCACCAGACACAGACTGTCGATCGGATCGGATTGGCTCCTGAGGCCAACGATGAGCTGTTCAACATCGCGGGGACGGTCCTGCGTCACGCACGCGACACTGACGCGTTGGCTCTGCGCCGGGCGTGAACTGGCTCGAGTCATGATTGCTCCCGCGGAAAGTACTGTGAGGGACCTACAAATTCAGGCCCCGATGGACTCACGGATTCTATCAACGCGCGGCTGACAATCTCCCGGACACGGTCAGCGCGTGGTTGCTGCCGTACGATGAAGAAACCAATGTCGGGAGGAGATTCACCGTGACAGCTAGTAGCTGGCGAGTACTCGGAGCCACGGGCTTTGTGGGGTCGGCCATCACCACTGCCCTGCAGACCAAGAACATTGCCGTGACCCCGGTGTCCACGCCCCGGTTGGCCTCACCGGCCACGACCGTGCACCACGTGATCGAGCACGCCCATCGACTGGAGTCGGTCATCGATTACCTGGCCGATTCGTTTGCCGGCGCGGACATCGTGGTCAACGCCGCTGGCCTGGCCGCGCCCGACCAGACTCATCAGCAGTCCTTGACGGGCGCTAATGCTCTGCTCCCCGTTCTCGTTGCTCTGGCCGCGCACCGCACCGGTGTCCGCCGGGTCATTCACATCAGCTCGGCCTCCGTCCAGGGTGACGCCCCGGTACTGGACGAATCGATCCGCACCGCGCCGTTCTCTGCTTACTCCCTGTCCAAGGCGCTCGGTGAATCCGCCCTGTACCGCTTGCGCGCCGATTGGGAGGACCAGCCACACGCGCCGCACATCACGGTGTTGCGGGCAACCTCGGTCATGGGCAGCGGCCGACGCACCACGCGCTTGCTCGCCAAGTTCGCGTCCTCGGTGTTCTCCTCAGTCGCAGGTGACGGCACCGCACCCACGCCCGTGACCTCGGTCAAGGCCCTCGCCCAGTTCGCGGTGGCCGCGGGAGAGTTCCCGGAGCCGTTGCCAGCCGTGATTCTGCAGCCGTGGGAGGGCGCGACCACCGGGTCCGTTCTGCGCGACGCCGGTCACCGCCATCCGCTGCAATTGCCGCCGTTCCTGTGCCGTGCCGTGATCGACGCCGGATACTGGGTTTCTCGGCTGGCCAATAATCGTTTCAACGGAGCAATCCGCCGCCTGGAGGTCACCTGGTTCGGTCAACGGCAGGTGCCCGGGTGGGCCCACGAGAACGGCGTGATTCCCGAGCCCAATGTGCAAGAGGTGCTGCGTCAGGCGCATTTGTCGCTGGGTAAATAACCCCGGATAACAAAGACGAGGACCGCAACCGTTTCGGTTGCGGTCCTGGTCTTATCGTCGGAAGTTGCGCGGCGTTTCAGGCGCCGTTGACCAAGCGATTGGCCTCGTCCACACTCAGGGCGGCGGTGCCGCCCCATCGGGGCTGAGAAATATCCGCTCTGTTCCGATTCTGGTCCACTCGCGCGCCGGGTTTCGCAGTCGCGTTCTGCACCAACGCCCTAGCGACCTCGGCCTCGGGGGCTCCGGGTTCGACCAACGGCTCAGCGGCCGTCCCGCGAGAGACGCGGTCGCTCGCATCGCCCTGTTGGCGCCACCGGTCGATCGTGCGTTCCACTTCGGCTCGCGACGGCGACGCGGTCACGGTCACGTCGGCCGTGGTCTCCCCCGCTGCACCGTGTGTGTCGTCGTCACCGGCTCCCTCGCTCGGTGCATCGACATGGTCATGCTCACCGGTTTCGCCCCCATCACCGTGCTCCGCCGATGCATCATTGGAACCACCCACCGAATCGTCCCCACCATCAACGGTGGAAACCACGTTCCGTAAATCATCGAGACCGATGGCACCCAGGCGCAACACCACGGGAACTTCACCGGTGCAATCGATAATGGTCGACGGAAGGCCGTCGGGATTTTCAGCTTGGTGGTCAGCGCTGGGGCGAGGACCGTCGTCGAGGTAGAGCGCTACCCTGTCCTGGAGCATGTCCTGAGCGTCATCCGCCGAGAGCGCGGCCGGCATGCCCGTGAGGTTCGCCGACGACACAGCCATGGGGCCGACCCGTTCGAGTACCTGGCGAGCGACGGGATCGTCCGGAACCCGCAGCGCCACGGTTCCGTGGGTCTCGCCAAGATCCCAGCCAAGGGTCGGCTGGGCCCAACACACGAGAGTGAGGGCACCCGGCCAGAATGCATCGGCCAGGGCGCGGGCCTCGTCCGACACCTGGTCGGCCAGCCCCTCCATGACTCCGGGATTGGCAATCAGCACGGGAGGGGGCATTTGGCGGGTACGGCCCTTGGCACCGAGTAGTGTCTGGACACCCATGGGGGAAAACGCGTCGCAACCGATGCCGTACACGGTGTCCGTGGGCAGGACGATGCATTCGCCGTCCGCCATCACACGGGCCGCGTGATCGATCGCGGCACCCATGGATTCCTGGTCTGCGCACTTGTACGTGGCACTCACGAGCGTCTCCTTAGCTCAACGTCTGGTGCGGATCGATGCTGGAATCTTCATCCGCATCCGGTCTGCGCGCGCCTGTCGCACGGGGTTTCCCGGCGAGGTCGCAATGCAATTGGATCTCCACGAAACCACGGGCGGCAAGTTCACGCTCCATGGCAGCCACCTGGGACTCGGCGTGTTCCATGAATAATGCTCCACCGGGCCGCAACAGCCGTACGGCGGTGTCCATGGCGGCGCAGGGCAGTGCCATCCCGTGGTCAGCTCCCCCGTACAGCGCCGTGGGTGGGTCATAGTCCCTGACCTCAGGCTCCGTGGGAATGTCCTCGGGCGGGACGTAGGGCGGATTGCTCACCACCACGCAGAACGTGCCCGCGTTCTCAGGCTCGTAGTCCTGATAATCGGCCTGGGTGAGTGTGACCTTGGAACCGCGCAGGTTCTGTTGCGCCCAGTCGAAGGCTGAGTCCTCTTTTTCCACCGCGAACACGCGAGTGGTGGGGTCTTCCGTGGCAATGGCCAGGGCAATGGCACCGGA
>JAKDKI010000077.1 GCA_030453435.1 Kocuria sp. | reverse complement strand
TGGGTGGCTACATCACCTACTCCGGTGCGCACCGCATGATCGATTCCGGTGTGAGTGGCGTGGAAAGCGTCAAACAGATTAGCCGCAGCTCCGTGCTGGGCATCCTGGTTACGTGCATCATGCGCGTGCTGTTGTTCCTTGCCATCTTCGGAGTGGTCGCCGGGGGAGTGGCGTTGACCAGCGACAACATGGCTGCTGAAGCGTTCGGCGCAGCCGCTGGTGAGATCGGCATGCGAATCTTCGGTGTGGTGCTGTGGTCCGCGGCCCTGACCTCTGTCATTGGCGCAGCCTTCACGTCCATCTCCTTCGTGACCAAGTCCTCCGGCAGCCCACGGACCCGAAACCTGTTGACGGTCGCCTTCATCTTCGTGTGTGCCGTGGTCTACCTGTTCCTCGGCCAGGCCCCGCAAACTCTGCTGATCTTTGCGGGTGCCTTCAATGGACTGATCCTGCCGTTCGGGTTCGCCATCCTGTTGTGGGTGGCCTGGCGCCGTAAAGATCTGCTGCACGGCTACGTGTATCCCAAGTGGCTACTGACTATTGGTGTGCTGGCGTGGCTTCTCACCCTGTTCCTGGGGTGGAACTCCCTGGCCGGGCTCACCCAGCTGTGGAGCTGAGCGACATGAACAACGTTTCAGACTCTGAGCTTGCCCGTCTCACTCCCCAAGAGGCCCGGCGGCGGTTCCGCGAGGGCTTGCTGCGCCCCACCTCCGGGATCTCCGCGGGATACGCACAGGCCAACCTGATCATTGTGCCGAGGGAACTCGCCTTCGATGTCCTGTTATTCGCCCAACGCAATCCCAAACCCTGCCCCGTGCTCGGGGTGCTGGACGCGGGTGAGATCAGCGGTGAGCTCCTCAAGGACGGCGACATCCGCACGGATCTCCCGCAGTACGTCGTCTATGAGAACGGTCAGGAAATCGCTCGTCCCACCGATGTCACGGAGTACTGGCGCGACGACCTGGTCACCTTCATGGTCGGCTGTTCCTTCACGTTCGAGGACGCTCTACTGAATAACGGCATCCGCATGGCGCATAACGATCAGGGCGTCAACGTGCCCATGTATCGCACCAACCGCCGCTGCGCATCGGCGGGGTCACTATCCGGTCCGCTCGTGGTCTCAATGCGTCCGGTTCCCGCGTCCCAGGTGGCCGACGCCGTTCGCATCACCTCCCGCTATCCCGCCGTCCACGGCGCTCCCGTGCACGTGGGCAACCCCGAAGGTCTGGGGATCGAGGACATCAATCAACCGGATTTTGGCGATCCCGTACGCATCGAGCCTGGTCACATCCCGGTGTTCTGGGCCTGCGGTGTGACTCCGCAGGCGGCCGTGATGGAATCCCGCCCGCCGTTCGCGATCTCTCACGCTCCCGGCCACATGCTCATCACGGATGCCAAGGATTCCGACTATCAGGTGCCCTAACCAGCCGGTTCAGAACTGAGACATGGAAAAGCCACACCGGTACGCCCGGAGTGGCTTTTTCATGTCCGGAGTCTTGCGGGTGGCTTCAGGGCGCCTCAGATCTCCGTGTCCCCGCTCGCAGCTACGCCATGTTCTCCAACAGCTGCGCTTCCGCGAACGTGAGGTAATCGCGCAGCACCTCCGCAGCCTCGGCGCGCTGCCCCGCTTGCAATAGGCGCAGGAGATCGGCATTGCGGTCCACGTAGTCTCCGTGGAAGTCGGGATCCGCAGACATGGAGTGGAACACGAGCCGCATGCGCGCGAGCAACCGATCCATCGTGGTGACCAGGGTGTCCGAACCGGTCAGGGCCATGAGTCCGCGGTGGAAACGCTGATTGGCGTCAGCCATGCCTTTGATGTCCCCGGCCTCGCGAGCGCTCCGGGCAGCTGCTATCACGGCGCTCAACTCGGTCAGCACCTCCGAAGGGCACGAGCCCCACAACACAGCCCCCGGTTCGATGATGCGACGAGCGCTGTAAATCTCTCGCACATCGTCCGCGGTCGGGCGCGCCACGAACACTCCGCGGTTGGGCACCCGGTCAACCAACGACTCGCCGGCCAGCACCGTGAACGCCTCCCGCAGCGTGTTCCGCGAAACGCCCAGTTCCCGCGCAATCGTTTGCTCCGAAAGCGTTAATCCGGGTGCCAACTGGCCGCCCGAAATACGTGCGCGGAGCTGGGCCGCCGCGAGACCACTGGCCTGCGCGCTTTCCGCAGCGAGAGACGTCGGCGTGGGGTGGGAATCCGAGACGCGCGCGTCGGCGGGTTCGAGTGCAAAGTTGCTGGTCACCGGCTCATCCTCTCACCGGTCTAGGCGATCTCACCCAGGGCCTGCCCCTTGCTGACGACATCACCCTCACCCAGCTCGCCGCGAGTCAGCGTGCCGTTGCGGTGAGCGCGCACGGGGGTCTCCATCTTCATGGCCTCGAGCACAAGCACGGTGTCGCCTTCGGAAACCTTCGCGCCGTCCTCGGCGGACCACTTCACGACCGTCCCGTCCATGGGCGCGGTCAGCGTGCTGTCCGACGCCTCGTCAACGCCCGACGACGCCGTCCCCTCACCGTCCGCACGCCCCCCACCACCGTGCAGCAGGGCCTCCACCATGGCGGTGGGGAGTCCGAGCTGCACGGCCTTACCGTCGAGATCCACGGTCAGGGTGGTGCGCTCGGCGGCGCCGGAGGTCACGTACGGGGACGCCTCCAGCTGCTGCGTGAACGCATCCTCGATCCACGTGGTGTACACGCCCAGCTCATCGGGAGAGGTGAAATCGAGGTGCTCCACCACCGCGCGGTGGAACGGTGCCACCGTGGGCAATCCCTTGATGCTCAGCTCCGCCAGGGCAGCCCGGGAGCGCCGCAGTGCCTGCTGCCGGTCCTGACCCCAGACAATGAGTTTGGCCAGCATCGAGTCGTAATGGGGCGGCACCACGGAGCCGGAACGGACACCGGTGTCCACCCGGATTCCCGCGCCGGTGGGAGTCTGGAAGACCTCCACGGTCCCGGGCGTCGGCAAGAATCCCAGTGCCGGATCCTCCGCGTTGAGCCGGAATTCAAAGGCGTGCCCGCGCGGTGCGGGGTCCTCGGTGATGCTCAGGGCCTGCCCGTCGGCCACGCGGAACTGCTCGCGCACGAGGTCCACCCCGGTGGTCTCCTCGGTCACGGGGTGTTCCACTTGCAAGCGCGTGTTGACCTCCAGGAACGAGATCAGCCCGTCCGGAGCCACCAGGTACTCGACCGTGCCCGCGCTCGTGTAGCCGGCCTCGCGACAGATGTCCCGGGCCGATTCGTGAATGGTCCTCCGCTGCTCATCGCTCAAGAACGGCGCCGGAGCCTCTTCCACGAGCTTCTGGTTGCGCCGCTGCAGCGAGCAGTCGCGGGTGCCCACCACGGTCACGTTGCCGTGGGTGTCCGCAATGACCTGGGCCTCCACATGGCGCGGCTTGTCGAGGAAGCGCTCCACAAAGCATTCACCCCGTCCGAACGCGGACGTCGCTTCGCGCACCGCTGCGTCGAACGCTGACTCGACCTCGTCCATGGTGCGTGCAATGCGCATCCCACGGCCACCGCCGCCGAAGGCCGCCTTGATGGCGATCGGCAATCCGTGTTCCTCGGCGAACGAGCGCGCCGCGGTTGCGTCCTCGACGGGCCCGTCCGTGCCCGGCACCAAGGGGGCGCCGGTGCGAACGGCGATCTCGCGAGCCGTCACCTTGTTGCCGAGGGTGCGGATGACCTCGGCGGACGGGCCGATCCAGGTGAGGCCGGCGTCGGACACGGCCTGGGCGAAGTCCGCGTTCTCGGACAGGAACCCGTAGCCGGGGTGCACGGCGTCCGCATTCGCGCGGTCGGCCACGTCGAGCAGAGCCTCGATCTTGAGATAGGTGTCCGCGGAGGATGAGCCGGGCAGGGCGTAGGCCTCGTCGGCCATGCGCACGTGGACGGAATCGGCGTCGGGTTCGGAGTAGACGGCCACCGAGGTCAGCCCCGCATCCGTGCAGGCCCGGGCAATGCGGACCGCGATTTCACCGCGGTTGGCGATCAAGACCTTTTTCATGCTGACTCTCCTGAGGTTTCGGGTGCGTGCGCGGGGCGGGGTGCATCAACGAGCGTGAACCGGACCGCAGACCCCGGTGGAAGCTGTGCGGCCAGCGACAGGTCCTCCGGGACAACCACGCCGATCACCGGGTAACCGCCGGTCACGGGGTGGTCGGCGAGGAACAGGACCGGAACCCCGGAGTGGGGGACCTGCAGCGATCCCGTGACCACGCCCTCACTGGCCAGCTCGCCGGTGATGGCGCGTTCCAGGGCCCGCCCGTCCTCGGGTGTCTCGAAGCGCACGCCCACGCGGTTGGACTGGCTGCTGACCCGCCACTGCTGACGGGTGAGGGTCTCGAGCGCGGCCGGGGTGAACCAGTCGCCGCGGGGTCCGGTGGTCACGCGCAGCACGGTGGGTCGGCCCGGTTCGGGCAGGGTGACCGCCGGGGCCTCGGGGCGTCCCACCGGGCGCGATGCCGCGGAGCGCACCTCGATCACGCTTCCTGCGGTCAGCGCTTCCGGGCCGATCCGCGAAAGCACGTCCGTGGAGCGGCTGCCCAGCACCGTGGGCCCGCCAAAACCACCGCGCACCGCGAGGTAGGTTCGCAGGCCGGTGTGCGGGGTGCCCAGGGTGAGGGTCTCGCCGTCGTAGAGGGCAAAGGGAATGTCCCGGGGGAGCGGGTTCTCGCCCTGCTGACCGCTGACCGTGGCGTCCACGGGGGCGCCGGACAGCGCCAGCACGTGGTGGCCGCGCGCGGTTACCGACAGGCCACCCAGCAGAGACTCAATGACCGTGGCACCGGACTCGTTGCCCACCATGCGGTTGGCCTGCGCTGCGGACACGTGATCCGCCGCGCCGGACGCAGGCACACCCAGGTCTCCGAGGCCGGGGCGGCCCAGGTCCTCCAACATGGACTGCATCCCGGGGTCCTTGACCACGAGAGCCTGCGCGGGTTCCACGGAACCCTCGGCGGGTGCCGCCGGGGGCACCGCCACCTGCTCGCGCACCGCGCGGTAGCGCACGGTGTCCCCGGGGCGGATGAGCGCGGGTTCGTCCCGGCCCAGGTCCCAGAGTGTGGCGTTGGTGCGGCCGATCAACTGCCAACCGCCCGGTGAACGCTGCGGGTACACGGCGGAAAACCGCCCCGCCAGCGCCACGGATCCGGCGGGCACCGCGGTGCGCGGGGAATCCCTTCGCGGCACCTCGAGCGGATCCCCGGGGGCCACGAGATACGCGAACCCCGGCGCGAAACCGCCGAACGCGGCCGTCCATTCCGCACCCGTGTGCGCCTCGATCACGCCGCGCTCGCCGAGCCCGGTCAGCTCGCCCACATCGGCCAGGTCCTCGCCGTCGTACACCACGTCGATCTCCACGGTCTTACCGGTCGCCGCGTCGGTATCGCCCAGGCGAGCGGTGACGACGTCGCTCGCGGCCTTGTGCGCGGCCGCGGGTGAAGAGAAGGTCAACAGCACCGTCTCGGCTGCGGCGAGAACGTCCAACTGACTGGAATACGGATGTGCACTGAGATGGGCGTGCCAGCGCATGACGTGTTCGAGGGACGCGCACTCGATCAAGAAGGCCCGCGTCCCCGCCCAGCGGAGGGAGACCGTCGACGGCGCAGCACCGGTGGGCGGATCCTGGCTCATACGAACGACCGGATCTGCACGCCGGCGCGCTCCAGGCCCGCGCGAACCTCCGCGGCCATTGCGGCGGAGCCGGGGGTGTCACCGTGCACGCAAATGCTCTCGGCCCGGATCCGAACGGTGGAACCGTCCACGGCGCTCAAGGTGCCGTCCTCGGCCAGGCGGATCATGCGTTCGGTGACCTCCGCCGGGTCGTGCAGGACGGCGCCTTCTTCGCGGCGGGAGACCAGCGTGCCCTCGGGTGTGTACCCGCGATCCGCGAACGCCTCGGCCACCCCGCGCAGTCCGGCGTGCTCCGCCTTCCGAAGTGCTACGGACCCGGGTAAGAGCAACAGCGGAAGATCGCCGCCGAAGGCCTTGACCGCGTCCACCACGGCTTGTGCATGGACCTCGTGGTGAACAATCGTGTTGTAGAGCGCGCCGTGCGGTTTCACATACTTGATCTCGGTGCCGGCCGAACGGGCCATCGCCTGGAGGGCACCCATTTGGTACAGCACGTCATCCGCGAGTTCCTGCGGGGAGCAGTCCATGAAGCGACGACCGAATCCGGCCAGGTCCCGGTAGGCCACGTGCGCCCCCACGGTGACACCTGCGGCCACGGCGTCCCGGCACGTCTGCGCCATCACGCCCGGGTCTCCCGCGTGGAACCCGCACGCCACGTTGGCGGAGGACACGGAACGGAAGATGGCGGCGTCGTCCCCCATGCTCCAGTTGCCGAACGATTCGCCCACGTCGCTGTTCATATCGATGACCGTCATGCGTGACCTCCGTCTCATTGGTGAGTTCAAGAATGCCCCACCGACGGAGATTGTTCAACAATTACCACCGGTCAGTCCGATTCCACCACGTTCGGAAGGTGCGTGACCGGTGCGATCACGACGTCGCGAATTTTCCAGTCCTGTTCGAGTAGCGCGTTCTCGGCTGCTTCGAGGCGCTCGGGCGTGGCGAGTTCCAGGGATGCGGGGATGACGAACCCCTCGATCTGGAACACCTGGCCCTCGTCGCGCAGGCGCACGGTGGCCGCGTGCACCCAGTCCAAGTTCCGTAGGAATTCCTGCGCATCGCTGATGAGCGGGTGGGGTTTTTTGTTGTCCACCGTGGTGGGCCGGGCATCCATGAGACCGGACACCGCGGCCGAGAGATTGGTGGCGCCGTCCTTCACGATGGACGTGGCAATCACGATGGCCGCGGCGGCATCCGCCCACCACAAACCCAGGCCGATCCCGGCAATGCCCACAATGGCGGCGAACGAGGTCATCCAGTCCGCCTTGTTCATGTCGGCGTCCGCATAGAGCACCTTGTTGTGCAGTGGCTCGGCGAGTTTGAGCTTCATCCGGCCCAGGATCACGGGCGGGATGCCGGTGACCAAGAGCACCAAAATCATGAGCCACCCCAGCCAGATGGTGTGGCCGAACAGGTTGATGCCGCCGATGGTCGGGTGTTCGACCGTGATCAGTTTGATCAGCGCGTCCACGATCAAGTAACCGCCCATGACGAACAGGGCGGTTCCCGCCACGAGGTGGGCGATGCCGATGGCACGGTGATAGCCGAACGGATGTTTGGCGTTGGCGGGTTTGCGGGTGACGCGCACGCCGATCAGAAAAGCGATGGGCGGAACCATGGACAGCATGTCTTCGATCCACGCCGTTTTCATGGCCTGGGAATTGCCCATCACCAGAAAGACCAGAACCACCGTCACACTCAGCACGCCCAGGGTGGCCCATTCCAGGCGCACCGCTTTTTTCACCGCGCGGGAGATCTCATCGGGCAGGTGCTCGTCGTCCGCGGGGCTTGCCATGCGCTTCACGACTGGCCTCCGCTGCTCTGCAGGAACTGATCGAGTTCCAGGAGGAAGGCGTTCTCACCATTGACCACGGCCATGACGTGCTTCTCGGTCTCGCCGTACGCGTTGACTGTTTCCTTGTAGGGCCGAGTCAGGCCCACTTTCTTCTGCCATTCCGTGTCCATGGTCATCCCACCGATCAAGAGATCCAGTTGACCGTGCTCCATCTCAGTGACCAGGTGTTCCTCGCTCGCGGTGGTCCATTCAATGCGCGCACCTAGGGTGTCGGCGAACTCTTCCACCAGGCGCACTTCATCACCGGCGGGCTCACTTCCCTCGACGGATACGAAGGGCTCATCATGAGTGGCGCCCACGCGCAGGACTCCGTCGGTCACCCTGTCCAGGGTGCCGTGGGGATCGGCCGGGTAGTGGGTCACGCAACCGGTCAGGGACATAGCGAGAACCAGGAGCACCGTCAGCCACCTGATGACCTTTTTCATGGCAACACCATAAGCCAAAGTGCCCTTGCCCACATCCGGAAACTTTCCGTGGAATAAATCTCGGATCGGGTGCATTATGTAGGTAGTTCAAATTTGAAAGACTAACGGAGCGGGCCGACGGGGCTACCGCAGCGGCGTCGTCATCCAGGACACAGGAGGCAGTCATGCAACTCGGCATCTTCACCATCGGTGACGTCACCATGGACCCCACCACCGGCAAGACCCCTAGCGAGAACGAGCGCATCAAGGCGACAGTTGAGATCGCCAAGAAGGCCGAAGAGCTGGGCATGGACGTTTTCGCAACCGGCCAGCACCACAACCCGCCGTTCGTGGCTCCGGCCAACCCGCCCATCCTCATGGCGCACGTGGCCGCGCAGACCAAGAACATTCAGCTGTCCACCGCCACCACCCTGATCACCACCACGGACCCGGTCCGCATCGCCGAAGATTACTCATACGTGCAGCACCTGGCCGACGGTCGCGTGGATCTGACCATGGGCCGCGGCAACACCGGCCCCGTGTACCCCTGGTTCGGCAAGGACA
>JAKDKI010000398.1 GCA_030453435.1 Kocuria sp. | reverse complement strand
TCGTTCTTGGCCTTGACCACTACACCTTTGACCTTGTGCATCTGTGTGCCTTCCTGTTGGCGTGTTCCGGGCATTACATCCAGCTTATGTCAGCGTGCCCGGGAGGCACTGAGAGTTCGCCCCGCGAGGAACCGAAGGACGGCGTCGACCCTTAACAAGAGCAGCGTCAGTTAACGACCGAAGCCGGTTCGCATTCCCGCGATGGGAACTGCGAACCGGCTTCTATTGCGGCTTCGGAAGTGCCTTGGGCTACTTCTCCGAGTCCTTGGATTCCTTCGCGTCCTTGGAAGAATCGTCGGAATCCGAGGAGTAATCGATGTGGTCGTTCTGCAAACGCAGCTTGCGACCCTCGGTCTCGAGCTTTTCTTCCTTGGCCTCGATCTTTTCGGTCTGGCGAACGTCACGCGGGGGCAGCTGAATAGTGTTCTCGGCGCGGACACCTGCCTGCAGCTGGCGGCCTCGTTCGACCTCGGCGTCCACCTCGGCACCGAACAGCAACACGTTGTTCATGATCCACAGGCCCAACAGGAGGATGATCACGGAGCCGATGATGCCGTAGGTGGCGTTGTAGCTGGCGAAGTTGGACACATAGAACGCGAAACCGAGACCCGCCACGATCATGGCCACCAGAGCGATGACGGCGCCGGGGCTCATCCACCGGAACTTGGGCTGCTTGACGTTGGGGGTCGCGTAGTAAAGCAGCGCGATCATGAGGACCAGCAGGAACAGGATGACCGGGAGCTTGGCCCAGTTCCACACAGTCACGGCGGTAGAGCCAAGGCCGACCAGGTCGCCCACGCTCTGAGCGATGTCACCGGAGAGCAGCACCATGAACATGACCAGCGCGACGATCAGCACCACGGCCAGGGTCACCAGCATGAGAAGCGGCTTGAGCTTCAAGAAGGGGCGACCTTCACCCACTTCATAGATCCGGTTCATGGCGCGCCCGAACGCACCGGTGTAACCGGAAGCGGTCCACAGCGCACCGGCCACACCAATGACCAGCGCCAAACCGGCGCCCGACTGGGTCGTCAATTGCGAAATGGGCTCGGACAGCAGGCTCACCAGCTCGGCCGGGGCATACTGCTCCAAGAAGTCCAGGATGGCCGTGGTGGTGGCCTCCCCCTGACCGAACACACCCAGCAGCGACACCAGGGCCAACAATGCGGGGAAGATCGACAACACCGCGAAGTAGGTCAAGGACGCCGCAAGATCGGTGCAGCCATCCTTGGAAAATTCAGAAATAGCCCGCTTGAACACATATCCCCAGGACTGCCCCTTGAGATCAGTAGGGGAGTCGGGTTTGGCATCATGGTCCGGGTCAGGTGCCGCGTGTTCGCGGCGCTGCGTGGACTCAAGCTTGTAGTCGCTCATCGCGCAGTCCTCTCGAAGAAGTGTTTCGCTAGTGCAAATGACAGTTCTTCGACAGTCTACTGGGCCACGGACGCTGGATCGTGCACCGTGGGCTGAGCCGCTGCAATCGGAACCGGGACCGCGCGATGTTTTTATTGCGACAAGGACAGCGAGTACTGGTGGACGCGCTCACTGAGTCTCGTCAGGACACGGATCTCCTCGGGATCCAAAGCTGTGCTGATGAGTTCGGCAACCATTTGGTCATGCCCCACAGAAATGGCCTCGTACAGTTCTGAACCGCTGCTGGTCAGCGTGACACGTACACCGCGCAGGTCCTGTGCATCCTGGCGCCTGGTGACCAGACCTTTCAGTTCCAGCCGTTCCAACATTCTTGACAGGCTCGACTGGGTGAGCAGTACGTGACTGTTGAGATCGCGCAGTCTCAGACCACTGCGATCGGCGGTGTACAAAGTCGCCAGTACTTCGAACTCGCGGCGAGACAACCCGTGCAAATTCACGTTGCGTTGTAGCACCCGGGTCACGGAGACGTGGCAGCGGCTCAAGGCCTCCCACGCTTCAATGGTCCCTCTGGATGGCATAATTCCCCCTTTGAACGTCCACCCCCTATGGACGTTCTTCCAATGCTACGAAACCGTAGACGATGCTCCTGCGTCGCGAGTGTCCACATTTATGACACCTGGTGGTAACCCTGTCCACGTAAGAGTGCACATCCCGGATCTCGGACGACACCCGAAAACGACACGGGAGCATTTGTACGAAGTGTACAAATGCTCCCGTGATTTCGCAGCCCCTCCCCGGGCTGCTGGGCCTAGCTGCGGATCAACGAATCCCGAGCACCCTGGAGGTGTGGCCAATGACCTCGTCCGCGAGCTGCGGGTTGTCGTTGAGCTTCACGCCGTAGGCGGGGATGAGTTCCTTCAAACGGGGCTCCCAATCCGAAATCTTGGAGGGGAAGCACCGCGACAGCAGATTCAGCATGATGGGCACTGCGGTGGAAGCGCCCGGCGAAGCACCCAGCAGCGCACCGATGGAGCCGTCAGCGCTGGTCACCAGTTCGGTACCGAACTGCAGCACGCCGCCCTTCTGCGGGTCCTTCTTCATGACCTGAA
>JAKDKI010000076.1 GCA_030453435.1 Kocuria sp. | reverse complement strand
AGAAGCTCGCAGAGTTCCTTGCGCTCACCGCTTGAATCCGCCATCGAGTTCGCCCGGCGCAGCTCACGCACTTCCTTCTTCAGCTCGACCAGGCGTTGGGACTCGCTGGTCGTGGTCCCGGGACGGTGCCCCTCGTCAACCTCGGCCTGCACGACCCAGTTCCTCAGAGTCTCAGGATTGATCCCGAGCTGCTCGCCCACACGACGGAACGTGCCCGACCTCGTCGATGGATCGCGCCGCGCCTGAACAGCCATCCTCGTGGCTCTCTCCCGAAGCTCGTCCGGGTACTTCCTCGGTGCTGCCATGCTCCTCATCCTCCCGTGGAATCAGAGCCTCCACCAGACCCGGGGCGATTCAGCCCAGAGTATGCCAGCAGATCTCCTACGCCCTGGACTATGCCCAGCACGGATCCGTGGATCCCCTGGTGCATACCGCCTCCCGCTACAGCGGGCGCACCGAACTGCTCATTATCGATGAGGCCGACCGGCTCAAGACCAACGGTCTGGAACAAGTCCGTGACTACTACGACCGTCACACCATGGGCGTCATCCTCATCGGCATGCCCGGCATTGAAAAGCGCTTGGCCCGCTACCCCCAGCTCTACAGCCGTATCGGCTTCGCCCACGAATACCGCAACCTCACCCCCGAGGAACTCACCGTCGTCCTCGCACGCTGGATCCCGACCACACCCCACGGTGATCCCATCGCCTACGCCACCGCCGTGGCCACCATCGTGCGGATCACCCAAGGCAACCTCCGCCTCGTCGACCGCATCCTGACCCAAATCCACCGCCTCCAGACCATCAACAACCTCGATACCCTCACCCCCGAGCTCGTCGACGCCGCGCGCGAAGCACTCCTCATCGGCCACTGACCACCACCACCCGGCCAGATAACCTCAACAAAAGCACGCCATTTACCGCTGCAACTCACAACCCAGAGCGCGGCCGGGAGCTGCGCCGGGGAGAGTGGTGCAGAAACGACCGTTTATGTCTCACCGGGTGCGGTTTCGAAAACGTTTGCTAGGAATGCGCGTTCGTCATCTCTGGTGGCTTCTGCGTGAATCCTCGAGTCAAGAACGCGAGATAGGCGAAACCAATCGCGAGCCAGATGAAGCCGAGCGACAACGCTTTACCATCGAGTTTAGTTAGGAGATAGAGGTCAACCAGCGCTCCGATAGCGGGAACGACGACGAACCAGACAAAGCTGAGCCCCTGCCCACGGTGCCGGATGAAGTGGCTGATGCAGGCAATGTTCACAAGCGTGAAAGCTGTGAACGCTCCGAAATTAATGAAAGACGTCGACGTTGCGACATCGAGGAAGATCGCGCCTAGACCGATGACGCCGGTAAGAACGACGTTGAGCACAGGCGTAGCCCACCGGGCATCCAGACGCCCAAAGAACGACTGCGGTAGCGCACCATCACGACCCATCGCGTACATGAGCCGCGAAACGCTCGCCTGGGCGGCAAGGCCCGAGGTGAACTGGCCAATGACTAGACCAGCCAGGAAGAGGGAAGCAAAGAGGCTGCCTCCGATAGTGCGAGCGGTATCGGAGGCCAACGAGTCAGCGTTGGTGAAGCTAGCGCCAGGTTCAACGAGCGACAGCACGTAGCTGGTGACGAAGAAGAGTGCGCCGCCAATGACCGCGACGGCGAGGATCGCGCGTGGGATGGTTCGTTGCGGGTCTTTCGTGTCTTCGGTCAACGTGCTGACAGCGTCGAAACCGAGGAAAGAGTAGGCGGCAATCGCGGCACCTGCCGCGACCGCCGAAAAACCCCCCGATCCGGTGAGCGGTGCACTCCCGATCAGAGAGCCTGGCCCGCCCTTTCCGAGCAGATGCAGCACTGCGAGCATCACGAATGCCGCGATGACAAGGACCTGCATGGCCATCAGCACGAGGTTTGCCTTGTCAGCGACCTTCAAGCCGATGATGTTCAAGATGGTGGTGATGACGACGAAGACCAGCACCCATATGGCCGAGGGCACAGACGGGAACTGGCTATTCAGATAAGAGGCTCCGATGAGCCAGATCACCAGAGGCAGGAACAGGTAGTCGAGCAGAACGACCCAGCCGACGAGGAAGCCGGCTCGCGAGTCAAGGGAACGCCGCACGTAGGTGTAGGAGGAACCTGCGACGGGGTGCAGAACCGACATGCGCGCGTAGCTGGAGGCCGTGAAGAGCATCGCTACGGATGCAAGGAGGTACGCGCCAGCACTAGCGCCCGAGGAGGCTTCCGCGATGACGCCGAAGATCCCCAAGACGATGATCGGGGTCATGTAAGCCAAGCCGAACAGGATCACGCTTCGTAGTCCAAGTGTGGCTTTCAGACCTCCCTGATCGGGGGAGTTGTTCGTCATGCTCTGTGTCCGTTCTGCTCGCGCTCACACCAACGGAGCGGTTCAATGGAGCCGCCGTAAGCTGGAAGGGCGATGGGGCCGTCTTCGACGCGGAACTGAGACCACATGCGGTTCGTGCCTGCCGTTCCGGTCTCACGCGTGTTGGTCACTTCATCGAGGTCGATCTCGATGGGGATGGTCTCTTCTTGTGCGTCAGGGCTTTCGTAGATGACGCCACCTTGGGGATCGACGAAGACGCTGCGCCCCATCCCGACAGGTCCGGCCGCGTTGAGGCTCAGGTAGAAGACTTGGTTGGTGATGGCGTTTGCTCTTGCGAGGATGAGTTCCTGCGCGCGGTCAGGCGTTGTCGTCTTGACGATGTTGAACACCGCTTCGGCTCCGAACCATGCGATCTGCCGGGTCGATTCCGGGTACCAGCTGTCATAACAGATGTTGACGCCAAGGCGGCCCAGGCCTGGAGCGTCAAAAGCGGAGAACGAAGACCCCGACGTCCACGGCTCAGCTGGTCTCCATGGAAAGACTTTGCGGTAGATGTCCGCGAGGTCTCCTTGCGGGGAGAACACGACCGCTGTGTTGAACAGGGCCCCGCCCTCATCCAGTTCGGGAAGAGACCCCGGAAGCAGCCAGACTCCATGCTCACGGGCGATCGCGGCGAGCAGATGAGTTCGTTCGCCAGGAATTGGCTCAGCCAAGGAGCGATACCACGCGTCTTCATCGCCGGACTTCTCGGCTCCGCCGAACAGGTGAACCTCGGGAAAGACCAGCACATCCGTTGAAGGATTGGCTGCCAGAGCGGCTGCCACCTCAGATCGGAACTGCTGCAACGTCGGGTCAGGATCGCGAGGTGAGTGCTGAGCAAAAACGCATCGTAGCCTGCGTGACATCGCGTCAGCCTACAGCAAATATGATCTGAACCACTATGGCCACAGCTCAGTTATCGCATCTAGATGAAGCACCTTCCAGATGCCTACGGCCCAAACGAAGGGCGCTGCTCTTCCGTGGCCACCCAGTAGCTTAACTCACCGTCTATGCATGAAGTGGTGTTCCGGCATTTATGGAGGGCTTGTGGTACTAGGTTGTCCCTAGCGCTCCTCGACCGTTCCCAGTGCCTTGTAGATCGTGGGCCGACTGACTCCAAACGAGCGTGCAACGGCGGCCACGGGTTGCCCGCCTGCCACAGCAGCACGGACGGCTACGGTCTTTTCCGTGTCCAGCTTGGGCTTCGGTCCGGGGACACGACCAGCTGCCCGAGCCCGGGCCACGCCTTCGCGCGTACGTTCCCGCAGGAGGTCCCGTTCCCACTCGGCCAGGGTTAGCAACAGGGTGAGCATCATCTTCCCCGACGCTGTGGAGGTGTCCAGCTTTACGTCCAGGGCCTCCAGACCAATCTTGTGTTCGGCGAGCTGCTGCACGGTGCGCAATGCGTCCGGTAAGGACCGGCCGAGCCGGTCCAACCGGGCCACCACGAGGACATCCTCACCATCACGCAGGTAGGCCAGTGCCTCGGACAGACCGGGCCTGTCGGCTTTCGCGCCGCTGATCCGGTCGTGGAACACCTTGGAGCACCCAGCCGCTGTCAGGGCGGCCTCTTGCCCCTTCAGGGAGCCTTCTTGGTCCCGGGTGGACACACGGGCGTAGCCAACCTTCACGGGCTCACCTGTTGCCCTTGGCGCGGTTGTGAGTCACGCACAGCATCTCGCAGTTCTCTAGGGTGCTCAGGCCACCTTTGGACCAGGCCGTGACATGGTCGGCCTCCATTTCCCTCAGCGCGTACAACTTCGTCGCGTTGACGTTAGAGCCAGCAGCGCACAACGGGCAGTTCGACGTCCCCGCAGCCGTGGCAGCATCTGTTTGACGCTTGTAGGCAGCCTCTTTGATCTTCGAATCGAAGAACCGGACATCCAGCAGGCTCGGGTCCTGTTCCCCGCCGAGCAGAAACTCCCACACGCCCTTTTTCTCGTGCAGATCAGAATCGTGTAACAACGTGTCCGCCCGCTCCGCCATGACAGATCCCTGGTAGGCCGTGCCGTGATACTTCTCGTACAGCTGGGCCCACTCGACTTGTTGCATGGACTTGTGCGGGGTCATCGGGAACACCGCGCCGATCCACTCAATGACAGTGGTGAAGTACCTCGTCAGCTCGTCGATCTCCGTGTCATGACGGTGTGCTGCCATGTAACCGTCGATGGTCATGGCCTTGGTCGGTGCCACCCACTTCAGTGCTACCTCCAGGACTTCCTGCCGTTTCGGGTCGCCTTTGATGTAGTGGCCCCACTTCTGGTGGCGGGCGTCCGCGGAGTTCGAGAACTCGCGCTTCGCCGCGGTGACGAACGGGCCCGAGTAGATCGCGTTGCGCAGCTCCTGGGGCTTCAGCGGGACACCGGCGATGTTGATGGTCTGGAACCATTCTTTGATCTCCGCCTCGGTGCCGGTGCACACGTAGATGAGCAGCGCCGTGTCCATGATGCGCGCCTGTTGTTCAGGGGCGAGGGAGGAGAACGTCTGCTCGCGTCCGTCGATGACAACGGCGAACTTCCCAGTGACGAACCGACCGATGGAGGTGATGCGCTGCTGACCGTCTAAGACCTCAAGGTGGTCCCTGCCGTCGCTGAAACCGGCAGAGACGTCGGTGAAGTAGATCAGGCCCAGCGGGTAGCCCTTGAGCATGGAGTCGATGACGGCCACATCCCGGTGCCCGTCGCCGTAGATGTAGTTGCGCTGATACTCGGGTTGGATGGTCAACGCGCCGGCCAGGCCGTAGAGACCCTTGCCCTCGAACTCGTTGTAAACGAAACCGTCGACGACGTCGCGGACGGGGATCTGGCGAAGCTCAGTGCGCATGCTCAGGCATCCTTCCTCGGTGCGGGATCAAGGTGGCGGACAACAATACGTTTGAAGGTGGGGCGAGCGATGCTCTCCTGGTCGTAGAAAACGAGGCTGGTCATGTTCGCTGTGTAGTGTCCACGCCCGCCAGCCTTGCGGTACTCCTGCATCCAGGTTTCACCGATGCGGCCGATACCAAGGTGATCGGAGCCGTAGAGCCCCGTGTAGTCGGCGCAGCCGAGAATCTCGAACTGCTCGGGGCTGTACTTGTCCAGGAAAGTAATTGGCACCCCCATCAGGCCCTGGTAGTCCGCGGGGATGGAGTTAGTTGTCGGGACCTCGATGGCGTCGTAGTTTTCGTACCGCTGATAGCCCGCTGCTCCGACGCGCTTGTTGAAGAGCTTGTTGTCCGCTTCGCTCAGTAGCGGCAACGGCTCGTGGCGGCGTCCGTGGTCGATGTTGGTGAACCAGCGAACACCTTTCACCCGGACGTACTTCGAGCCGTCGTCGGCAACACGTGACCCGGCCGCGGTCAACGGGTAGCTCTCGGGGACGCGGAACTCACGGTCACCGCTCGTGATGGAAGGGCCGTACCAGAGCTTGTTCTCCCGGATAAGAGGAAAAACGTTCTTGTACGTGACACCGTTCATGTTGCCAATGATCGAGAACTTCACGTCCCCGGCGACAAGCCAGTCGACGAACGTGCGGAACAGGCTGAACGGCGGGTTGGTGATGACGATGTCCGACTGCTCGCGCAATGCGGTGACCTCCTCCGAGCGGAAGTCGCCATCACCGTCCAGGTACTGCCAGCGCAGGTCCTCGATGTCCACGCGACCGTCACCGTTGACGTCCGTGGAATCGATCACAAACTTCTTCCCTCGGGCCTTGGACTTCTCCGGATCGTAGGCCGGGGACTCCACCTCAAACAGGGTTGGCTCGTACTCCTCGATGGCCGGGTTGCTGTTCGGAGCAAAGGATGTGGAGATCAACTTCTTGAGTCCAAACTCCTGAAAGTGCAGCGCGAAGAACTTGGCGAAGTTCGACCACTCCGGATCGTCGCAGGGCAGCAGCACCACCCTGTCCCGGAACACATCCTTGTCGAACTCCAGGTAGGCATTCATCTCGCGCTCGATGTCGGCCCACTGTGTGTAGAACTCGTCTTTTTTGGCGGTTTTGGCCGCTCCAAGGTCTTTGTTGGCCATCAGGCACTCTCCGCCGTGTCGGAAATCGGTCGATCTCTTGACAGTCTCCCACCACAGCGGCTGGGAGGGTCGAGGCGCGCTGGGAGTGTCAAAAATCTACGTCGAGGATAATAGTGTCAAGGGACCCACCCTGATGCACCATTTCTTGACAGGCTGCCCCGTCCGAGGCGGGCATCCGGTCGTGTCGGCGCACCGACCGGCAGCGAACGCCGCAAGGGGCCGGATACTTATCGCAGCGAGTCACTCCCCCGAGGGCCAGGCACGGGGGAGTGGTGCAGAAACGACCGTTTGGGCTACCTCACCATGAACGATCTCAGGACCGCCGTAACTTGCTGGGTTCCCCGCCAGGCGCGGTGGTCTCCACCTCCTTGTTCGTGTCCCCAGAGGGAGAGTTTGGCGCCGCGCGAGTTGTCAGTGCGTAGGGGTCTGTCAGCTGATGCAGCGGGATGGATCGAGGATCTGGAACAGGTTGATCGGACCGAATCAGGAAAAGCCCCTATCCTCAGTACATGGCCAGACCTCCCCGATGGCAGGCAACTCTCGATGCCAGCGTCGAAGAGGCATGTTTAGCTGTCCGCCTCTACAACGACTCCGCCGAAGCGCGTGCCTTCGAGGGCTTCGTCGTCCACATGCACTTGGCGTGGCTTTACCTCCTCCACGCCGAGTTCATCCGAGACGACATCGACTACCGATACTGGGACAAGAACTACAAACGACGCTTGTTGAAGGTCGATGGCGAGCCGAAGATGTGGGAGCTGGAGCGCTCCATAAAAGAGCGCTGGCCAGCGGAAACAGATCCAACCCGTGCAAATTTGGCGCTGTTCATTCGGCTGCGCAACCGACTCGAGCACCGCCATGCGCACGCAGACGCGGCGTTGATGCTCAGCCTCGCTGGCCACGCCCATGCCCTGCTCGTCAACTACGAGTCGGAACTGACGGATCAGTTCGGTGGAAACCAGTCACTGGCCCTGCGGCTTAGGTTGCCGATCTTCGTCGGCACGTTCACACCTCAAGGCGAGCAGGCGCTCCGACGGTTCCGTAAAACACTGCCCGCTGATCTACGCAGCTTTGTCACGCAGTATGAATCAGGTCTCGATGAGGACACCGTCAACGACTCTCGCTACGAGTTTCGGATCCGGGCTGTCGTCGAGCTTGCTCCGAAAGACCCCGATGCCATAGCCATGCAGTTCACGCGCTACGAAGAAATGAGCGACGAAGAGCAAGAAATGGTCGTGGAGCTCGGTCGGCGTGGGCAGGTCGTCACCCGCGATAGAAAACAGCCCGTGTCCGGGCTCGACCGACTCATGCCCAAGCCAGCCACTATCGAAGTCGAGGCCGGCATACCGTTCGTCTTCAATCTGAGCCACTTCACTGCTGCTTGGAAGAGGAAAAAGATCCGGCCCCCGGAGGGTGCCGCGGATCCCCACCACACCAACCCAGACTTCTGCGAATACGACGAGCCGACGGGTTCATACCGCTACACCAAGGCGTATGTGAAGCATCTGATCAAGAAGTGCAGCACAGCCGAAGGGTTCAAGGAGATTACGGGGAGGCCGCCACGTGTGAAGCCGACGGGAGCCCCGGCCGCTGAGTAATGGCCAGGGTTGGTTTCTGGAATACGAGCATCCCAGGCGGCAACGTTGATCTCCGCCACCGCAACATCACCTTAAGCAGCCCCGGAGGCCCCTTGAAGATCGGTTACGCCCGCGTGAGCACCCGCGAACAGGCCGCGTCCCTGGACACCCAGCGCGCAGCCCTGGAAGCCGCAGGAGGCGAACGCGTCTTCACGGACACGATCAGCGGCGCACGCTCCACCCGCCCCGGCCTGGACGCCGCGCGCAGCCACCTGCGCGACGGCGATTCCCTGGTGGTCACCCGCCTGGACCGGCTAGGCCGGTCCATGCGCGACACCGTGAACACCGCCGCCGAGCTGAACGAGGAAGGCGTGCGGCTGATGGTGGGCGTCCTCTCCGCCCTGGCGCAGCAGGAGCTAGAGACGATCCAGGAGCGCACCCGCGTAGGACTGGAGCACGCCCGGGCACAGGGCCGCGTGGGTGGCCGCCCACCGAAGCTGAACCCCGCCCAGCGCGCGGCCGCGCTGGCCGCGCTACGTGGCGGGCTGTCCGTGGCCGA
>JAKDKI010000397.1 GCA_030453435.1 Kocuria sp. | reverse complement strand
CTGCTCGAGGCCGGCGGCTTCAGACCGCAACTACACCCTCGATTGTGAAGAGCCGGTTAACCAGACGGGCGCCATCAATGAGCATGGGTCGTGAAGGTACCACAGAGGAATATTCTTCAGCACCTCACGTAAAGGCGCTCGTCGTAATCAAGATGCCCCTGGTTGCGCCCTTGCCGTGTAACGCCCCTACGAAGGCTTGTATGGCTTCCCGGCCCACCGTGTTGCTCTTTAGGTAGCGCTTGACCTGCACATAGATTTGGTCTAATCCCAGCGGGTCTTGATCGATCACGCCATCCACACCGCCGTCTCCGCTGCCGCCAATACGGCGCCCTCGTGCCTTCGCCCCGCCGTATCCCATTTTCAACAGGACTTGAACGACAGCTTTTTCGAAGAAGTCAGGATGTGACGCTCGCAAATGCTCCAGAAGCTCGTAACCCACTTTTATGGTTAGCTGTTCCACACCCTGATCAATCTTCTCGACAGGATCAATCTCCTCGACGGCCCATCGGTGCCTGGATTACTTCTGAGCTTCCCGAGACAGTGCAATGGATCGAGTCGGAATGAAATGTCCGCTTTGACGGTCTCAACGGGGTGGCTCAAGGTGATGGGGACGTTTCCGATCGCAAGCCATGGGTGCCCCGCTATCGAGGATGGTCGCGACAATCTCCAGGGTCGGTGGTTGCGGAATGGTAGTCATTGTTCATTCTCCCCGATGTCCCGTATCCCTGGAAGTCAACACAGGGTTACGGACGGCGGACCCACGTTACGCGGGGACTCATGGTCCGAGTTCCGGTCCCGGCGCGATCCGCAGCGGCCCGTGCGCAGAGGTGGGATCTACCTGTTTGCCGCGTTGCCGCACCTCCACAACGCCGTCGCGGTGCAGGTATGAGGCGACATTGTGTGTCCGGTCCATGAGTTCGCGCCAGTCTGTGCCGCCCACGACCTTCGCCGCGTCGCTCGGGCAGATCGTGGCGCCGTCACGATGTCGCAGCAGCGCCTTGATAGTCGCCACTATGCGCTGTGAACGACCCTGGTCTGTGTGCTCCCACCAGGCCTCGCCCCGTTCCCCGAGCGCGACCTTCGCGTCCTGCACACGTGGCCGCGCGTGCTCAGGGTCGGAGCGCACGAGCCGGCGCGCGGCCATCAACTCGGCGACAAGTTCGGCACGCAACTTTTCCGGGATGGACGGATCCGAAGCCCGCCACTTGCGCCCATTGACGATGATGTGGTGGCCATCGGGAGTGCGCTCGGGTTCCGATGTCGACGGAGTCTGGCCGGGCGTGGGATCAATGTTCGGCGGGGGTGTTGACTCGTGGGTCATGGTTCACTTCATCACACGAGGGCGAGGAAAGGCAGTTCCTGCGCGTCTTTGTTCGCGCCGCTCGCTCACCCCACCTACGCCGAACGTGTGTAAATTTGGCCGCAGTCGAGAGATGGGTGCCAAACCGACATGACGACCGTAGTGTGGTTCCGCGATGACCTGCGGGTCACCGATCATCCCGCCCTGCATCACGCCGTGGAACGCGGCGAACCCGTGGTGTGTCTCTACGTCCTGGACGAGGAGTCCGAGGGCATCCGCCCGCTGGGCGGTGCCGCCAAGTGGTGGCTGCACCACTCCCTGACCTCGCTGGCCGCGGACCTCGGGGATCTGGGGGTGCCCCTCACGCTGCGGCGGGGCCCGGCGCAGGAGGTGGTGAGCGACGTCGTTCGCGAGACGGGTGCGGACACCCTGCTGTGGAACCGCCGCTATGGCGGCCCCGAGCGCGCGGTGGACGCCGCGCTGAAGGAGTGGGCGGGGGAGAACGGCGTGGAGGCGCACTCGTACGCGGGCTCCTTGATGTTCGAGCCGTGGACCATCTCCACCCAGAGCGGGACCCCGTTCAAGGTGTTCACCCCGTTCTGGCGCGCGTGCACGAGCGGCCCGCCGCCAAGGGCACCGTATCCGGCGCCGTCGGCCCTCACCCCCGCCGAGCCGGCCCCGGACTCGGAGAACCTGGCCGACTGGCACCTGCTGCCCACGCACCCGGATTGGTCCGGGGGCCTCGCCGAGACCTGGACGGTGGGAGAGCAGGCCGCGCACGAGCGGCTGGAGGACTTCCTCGAGGAGAGCCTGCCCACCTACACGAAGGACCGCGATTACCCCGCCAAACCGGTCACGTCCAGGCTGTCCCCGCACCTGCGGTGGGGTGAAATCAGCCCCTACACCGTGTGGCACACGGCGCTGTCCCGCGGCGGGAACCCCGGCACGTTCCTCACCGAAATCGGCTGGCGCGAGTTCTCCTGGTACAACCTCTACATTCACCCGGACATGGCCCAGCGCCCCATCAACCCCAAGTACGAGCACTTCCCGTGGCCGGAGCTGGACGAGGACGCGCTCGCCGCATGGCAGCGGGGACGCACCGGCATCCCCCTTGTGGACGCCGGGATGCACGAGCTGTGGGAGACCGGCACCATGCAGAACCGGGTGCGGATGGTCGTGGCGTCGCTGCTGGCCAAGAACCTGC
>JAKDKI010000396.1 GCA_030453435.1 Kocuria sp. | reverse complement strand
ACGCGGGCTTTACTGCGTGCGCTGCTCACTCGTTGACGCGTCCCAGGTAGTCGCCGGTGCGGGTGTCGACCTTGACCTTGGTGCCCTGCTCGAGGAACAGGGGAACCTGGATCTGGTAGCCGGTCTCCACGGTCGCGGGCTTGTTGCCGCCGGTGGAGCGGTCACCCTGCAGGCCGGGCTCGGTGTAGGTGATCTCCAGGACGACCGACGGCGGCATTTCGATGTACAGCGGGGAGCCCTCGTATATTGCCACGGTCACGTTCTGGTTCTCGAGCATGAAGTTGGCAGCGTCGCCCACCACGGCGTTGGGCACCGTGATCTGGTCGTAGGTGGAGTTGTCCATGAACACGTAGTCTTCGCCGTCCTGGTACAGGTACTGGTATTCACTACGATCCACCGTGGCGGTCTCGATCTTGGCACCGGCGTTGAAGGTCTTGTCGACCACCTTGCCGCTGGTCACGTTGCGCAGCTTGGTGCGCACGAACGCGCCACCCTTGCCGGGCTTGACGTGCTGGAACTCGATGGTCTGCCACAGGTTCCCGTCGAGCTTGAGGATGGTGCCGTTCTTGATGTCGTTGCTGGTTGCCACGGATTCACTTTCTCGTCGGAAACATCACTGCAAAGATTTTGGGGGCGTTAAGCCGAACCAGTGTACCGCGCCGTGCGCGATACGCCGTTCTCAACCGATTATTCGGCGATCTCCTGATAGCACGCGAAAAGGATCGCCGGGTCCGGTACCTCCATGATGCGCGGAGAACCCACCTTGTCGAGAACCACGAAACGCAACAGGTTGCCGCGGGTCTTCTTGTCCCGCTTCATCACTTCGAGCAGACGCGGCCACTGGTCCGCACGGTAGGTCACGGGCAGCCCCAGTGAGGCGAGAATCGTTCGGTGGCGGTCCACGACGTCGTCGGCGAGCGTGCCTGCCGCGCGCGCAAGTTCCGCAGCGAAGACCAGACCCACCGATACCGCGGCGCCGTGGCGCCACTGGTAGCGCTCGTTGTGCTCGATGGCGTGGCCCAGTGTGTGACCGTAATTGAGGAACTCCCGGCGACCGGATTCCTTGAGATCGGAGGAGACCACCTCGGCCTTGACGCGGATGGCCCGCTCGATCAGTTCGTGCACCACCGGAGACTGCGAATCCCGCACGGCCTGGGGGTTCTCCTCGATGAGGTCCAGGATCACGGGATCCGCGATGAACCCGCACTTGACGACCTCGGCCATACCGGTCAGGTATTCGTTCTCCGGGAGGGTCTTGAGCGAGTCGAGATCGCACACCACCGCGGCGGGCGGGTGGAAGGAACCCACCAGGTTCTTGCCCTCAGCGGTGTTGATGCCGGTCTTACCGCCCACGGCGGCGTCGACCATGCCCAGCAGCGTGGTCGGCAGGTGAACCACGCGAACACCGCGCAACCACGTGGCGGCCACGAAACCGCCCAGATCGCTGACGGCCCCGCCACCCACGGTCACCACGGCATCCGTGCGGGTAAAGTCAGAGGTTCCCATGATCTGCCAGCAGAAGGCAGCGACCTCCACGCGTTTGCCTTCTTCCGCATCCGGGATCTCCGCAACGAAGCTCTGGATTCCCGTCTGCTTCAGATCTTCCTGGACCAGGTCGCCGGTAGCGCGCAGTGCGCGAGGATGGATGATCAGGACCTTCTTGACGCGTTCGCCGAGCAGCTCGGGAACCTTACCCAGGAGCCCATTGCCCACGAGCACGTCATAGCGGTTGTCGGGGGTGTCTCCCTGGACGGGGATGGTGGTCACCGAGTCAGTCATGCTGTGGCGTCCCTTCGTTGTTCTGTCAAAGCCTTGTGCAGTTGCTGGACCAGCGAACCGATGCGCCGGTGCCCGGTGCCGTCCAGGCGGATCGTGGCGAGCCTCTCGTAGGTGTCCCGCCGCTCGTCCAAAATCTCCCGCCAGCGCCGTTCCGGATCCGGTTGCAGCATGGGGCGGGTCCTGTTGCCCGTGATGCGCGGACGCACAGTGGCCTCATCGACCTCGAGGTAGATCACCGTGTGACCGGCGAGCAACTCTTGGACCGCCGGGGTCATGGGCGCTCCCCCGCCCAGGGAGATGACCGCATTCCAATACCGGTTGTCCGCGAGCAGGTCTGCGACGACCCCTGCTTCGATGTCGCGGAAGTGCTGTTGCCCGTGGGCCGTGAACAGCGCAGGAATGGGCCCGTGCTGTGCCTCGATCACGTGATCGGCGTCCACGAAGTCCAGCCCGTAGCGCTTGGCGAAATGATGCCCCAGGTGAGACTTTCCCGCTGCCATCGGGCCGATCAGCACCAACGGCGTGGGCAGGGACGTCACGAAAGGTCCCCGCGCACCTCATCGAGGGCCGCGAGTTCCGAGGGATCTGCCAACTCCGGGGAGGTCCGCAGGTTCTCGGGGATGGCGGCCAGGTAGGCGTCCTTATTGCGTGCCGTCTCCGCAATGGAGTCGCCGCCGAACTTCTCCAGCGCGGCCTGTGCGAGCACGAGGGCAACCATGGCCTCGGCCAC
>JAKDKI010000395.1 GCA_030453435.1 Kocuria sp. | reverse complement strand
CGTCCACGGTGTCCCCGCGGGAGAGGATGTGGAAGCTGTCCAGGCACGTGCCCACTGCGGGGTGATCGGCAAGCTCCACGATGTGGTGGGCGCGGCGCCAGTCGTTGACGTTCTTGCCCCAGGCCAGCGCCTCGTAGGCGAGCTTGATGTCGTATTCGGCCGCCAGGTCGCCGGCCTGTCGCAGCTGATCCGCGATCGCCTGGTCATCGTTCAGCGCCGCCGTGGCCACGTTGGAGCACATGAGCAGCACCGGGGTGCCGAGGCGCTTCATCAGCTCAAACTTGGCGCGCAGCCGGCGCAACGAATCGGGAAAATCCTCCGGGGCAACCTCTACGCCGTCACGGAAGGGCTGGTACATGTCCAGGGACAGACCCAGTTCGGCAGCCATCCCGCGCAGGTCTTCGGGCGAGGACGGCGAGACCACCAGGTCCTGCTCGAACACCTCGATCCCGTCGAATCCCGCGAGCGCGGCGGCCTGCATTTTCTCTTCGAGCGTGCCGGACAGGCACACCGTGGCGATGCTGGTTCTCACAGGGCGGCTCCCTTGTGCTGCTCCTCGGCTACCGGTGACTGCCCGGTCAGGGACAGGAAGTGATCGCGCATTCGCTGCCGGTCCGGTTCCAGATCGGTGAACAGCCTGAAGGCATCCACCGCCTGCCCCACCGCCATGTGGCCGCCGTCCAGCACCTGGCAGCCCAGGGCCTTGGCCGCGGTCACGAGTTCGGTGGCAAGCGGCAGGTAGACCACGTCCGCGACCCACTGCTGCGCGTTGAGCAGGGCGGTATCGAACGGGGTGCCCGGGTGGTGATGCATCCCGACCGGGGTCGCGTTGACGACGCCGCTCGCCACCTTCACGAGTTCGGGCGCCTGTTCGGGTGAGACAGTTCCGACGAGGGCGCCCGGGTATCGCTCGGCCAGGGCGGTGGCGCGCTGAGCCGCGCGAGCGACGTCGACGTCGATCAGATCCAGGCGCTGAACACCCGCGGTGAGCAGCGCCTCGGCCACCGCCGACCCTGCGCCGCCCGAGCCGAACTGGACCACGCGCTCCAGGTTGGCGCCGGGCAGGCCCGCGCGGAATCCGTCCGTGAAGCCGGAGCAGTCTGTGTTGTAGCCGATGAACTTGCCGTCCCTGATCAGCACCGTGTTGACGGCTCCGATCGCGGCTGCCTGGGGATCCACCTCGTCCAGGTGCTCCAGCACGATCTGCTTGCACGGGTGCGTGATGTTGAACCCGTTGAACCCCAGGTCCCGACCGGCGCGCAGTAGCTCACCAACGTCCGCCCCGGGGCGGTTGATCACGGTGAGGTCCACGGGGCGGTAGAGGTAGCGCACACCGTGCTGATCGGCTTCGCGCTCGTGCATGGGCGGGGTGAGGCTCTCGGTGATGCCGTCACCGATCAGACCGATCAGGAAGGACTCGTTGCGAGTGGACATGCGGTTCCTTTCGGGGAATCCGTGGTGTTTCGGTGTCTGGAAATTCAGGTGACTGGGCGCGTTGAGCCGTCTGCCGGCGACGCGGTGACTACGGACGCTGCGGGAGTTGCGAGGCCAGTTGGGCGGCGGCGTCGTTGAGGAGGGGCAGGTTTTCTTCGAGACCGGCCAGGTTGCAGCGGTAAACGGGAGCCGCGAGCGCGAGAGCACCCACGAGTGGTCCGCCCGGGGCCATGACCGGCACGGCTACAGCGCACATGCCGTCATCGTGCTCCTGGTCCTGGGAAGCCCAGCCGCGTTCGCGGGTTTCCTCGAGAATGCGGCGGAGGTCCTCGCGATCGGCGAGGGAGCGGTCGGTGCGCTGGCCCAAGTCAATGCTGGCTGCCAATTCGTCGCGCGTCTCCTGTGGGCTGAAGGCCAACAGCGCACGACCCAGAGACGAGGTGTGCAGTTCGCCGCGGTCCCCCGGATCAGTGGTGATCCGGTGGTTAGGTCCGTCCACGGTGTGCACGGTGAGAAAGCGGTCCCCGTCCAACACGGCCAGCAGCGAGCTTTCGCCGGTGGCTTCGGTGAGCTTCCGCAGCACGGGGAGTGCGACGCCCGAGTACCCCCTGGCCGTGGCAACCTTCTGCCCCATCTGGAACACGAGCAGACCCAAGCGGTACTGCTTGGTGGCGGGGTCGTACTCGGCGAAGCCAGAATCAACCAGCGTGGTGAGCAGGCGATAGCAGGTGCTAAAGGCATAGCCGGAGTCAGCGACGATCTGACCCGCCGTGGCTCCGTGCGGGTAATTGGCCAACAGCTCCAGGAGCGTGAGCCCTTTGCGCACGGTGCCGGATCGGTCGGCAGGGCGCGGCTTGTCAGGCGGGCCTGCCGCGTCCGCCGCCGTGGCGGTGGTCTTGGTGGGGCTCATGGCGTGCTCCTGATTATTTCGGTCGGGTACTTGACGAACAGTGTGACCCACTTCATGCTTATGTTTCAAGTATTTGAAAACAGTTTCCAATATTTGGCAATCGCCGCAGCGGGGACGTTCGATCCCACGCCTTCCGTGAAGGATGACTTCTCATGAGCACCACCCA
>JAKDKI010000394.1 GCA_030453435.1 Kocuria sp. | reverse complement strand
GCCATGCTTGCCGCGTTCTTCGCCCTCGGTTTCGCCGAGCTGCCCAAGTCCGGATATCACGTGGTCGCGTTCTTCTCCTCGGCGGCCGTGATGGGCGCGTGCCTGTTCCTGGCCAAGCAGCTCAATCTCAAGTGGCTGCGCGAATGGGCCCTGGGCATCGCCATCCTGACGGCCCTCGTGCTGACTTACGTGGCTGTCTCCTCCGGGCTGTTCGCGGCCTGAACCGGTTTCTGAGATCCCAAAGGACTAACTCATGACTACAGTGACCGGCCACGACGCCGCTCTCCAGACTTTCGACCGCACCACCTCCCGGTGGGGTCGCCTCACGATGATCGTGGGACTCATCTTCTCGCTCGCCGGCCCGGTTTATCTGGTGTTTTTCAGCGGTTTGGAAGTGGACCAGACCAAAATCCTCACCGCCTTCCTGGCGATTGCCGGAACGTTTGCGGTGATTTGGATCGTGGAACCGCTGACGTATTACCCGGTCCTTGGGCAGGCCTCGATGTATCAGGCCTTCATGATCGGCAACATCTCCAACAAATTGCTGCCCTCCGCGCTGATCGCGCAGTCTGCAGTGAACGCCAAGCCGGGTACCCGCCGGGGCGAGTTGGCCGCGGTTATGGCCATCAGCGGTGCGGCCATGGTGCACTTATTCTCGCTGCTGATCTTTGTTGGCTTCATGGGTACGTGGCTCGTGAGCGTGATCCCGGAGGACGTCACCAAGGTGGTACAGACCTACATCTTGGCCTCCGTGCTGGGTGCCGTGGTCGTCCAGGCCATCGTCTCGCTCAAGCAGCTGCGCGCCACGATCATTGCCATCGTGGTGTCGGCCTCGGTCGTGTTCCTCCTGATTCCGGCCATCCCGGCGCTGGCGTTCTTCAGCACGGCCATTGCCGTGATCGCCACCGCCGTGTTGGCATGGTTCCTGAGGGACCGCTCCGCGCGCCTCGTGGACGACTCCGAGGACGCCCAGCTTGCCGATACCCACAATCGTTAGGAATCGCTTTTCATGACCGTTCAGTCGCTCGAACTCACCGATGACCTCCGGAATCGCATGCATGAGCTCTACCGCGAACTTCACGCGGCACCGGAGCTGTCCATGCAGGAACACCGCACCGCGGAGTTGATCGAGGAGCGCTTGACCGCGCTGGGAATCGAGAATTTCCGCTGTGGCGGGAGCGGCGTCGTCGGCGTGCTGAAGAACGGGGACGGGCCCGTGGTCGCTTTCCGCGCGGACACGGACGCCCTGCCGCTGGCCGAGGACACCGGCGTGGAGTACGCGAGCACGGCAACGGGCCAGCTTGACGACGGCACCGAGGTGCCCGTGATGCACGCGTGCGGGCACGATACGCACATGTCCGCGGCACTCGCGGCGGCAGAGATCTTCGCTGGCGCCACGGACGCATGGTCCGGGACCATCGTGTGGATCTTCCAGCCGGGGGAGGAAACTGCGGCCGGCGCCAAGGCAATGCTCGATGACGGGCTGTGGGACAAGGCACCCAAGCCCGAGGTGGTTTACGGCCAGCACGTGATGCCCATTCTGGCGGGAACCATCAACTACTCGGTGGGCGACGCCATGGCCCTGGCGGATTCGTGGAAGATCACGATTCACGGGCAGGGTGCGCACGCGTCGCAGCCGCAGGATTCCACCGATCCCATCGTGTTGGGCGCGCACATGATTACCCGCATCCAAACCGTGGTCTCGCGCGAGATCGACCCGCGCCGGGCCGCGGTGGTCACGATCGCCACGTTCCACGGCGGGTTGAAAGAGAACATCATCCCGGCGTCCGCGGAGTTCACCCTGAACGTGCGCACATTCGATCCGGCGATTCGCGAGAAGGTGTTGGCGTCCTTGCGTCGCATCATTTCTGCGGAAGCTGCCGCATCCGGCGCGCCGGAGCCGACCATCGAGGTTCTCTCGCAATTTCCTCGTAATTACAACAATCCCGAGGCCACCGCTGCGGTGATGGACGAGTTCAAGCGCGAGCTCGGCGAGGATTCCGTGGTCGAGGTGGAGCCGATGATGGGCTCGGAGGACTTCGGCGCTCTGGCCGAGGCGATCGACGTGCCCTCCGTGTTCTGGATGTTCGGCGGCCACCCTGCTGAGGTCATGGAAGGCGACGGTCCTGTTCCCGTGAACCACTCGCCGTTCTTCGCACCGGTCATGGAGCCCACGCTGTCCACCGGGGTCAAGGCCGCGGTCACCGCCTTGGCTTCGCGGGTGGGGAAGTAGCGTGCCCGAATGTCGACGACGCCGCTCGTCACCCTTCCCGGGTCATGGCCAGATAGCGGGCGCGGGCTTCGGTGTCGTGCTTTTCCAACGCGTAGCGAAGGGCGGTGCGAGGCAAAGTGGCAGCGTGCTCATTGAGGAACGCGTCGAGGAGGACACGGTTCTTGTTGCCCACTTCGCGCAGCATCCACCCGACCGCTTTGTGCATGAGGTGGTGCGGGTCGGTCTTGAGCTTGGCCGCATACCTGAGGGCCTGGTCGTGGTGGCCCAAGCGGATCTGGCCGAGCGTGGAGACCAT
>JAKDKI010000393.1 GCA_030453435.1 Kocuria sp. | reverse complement strand
GCCCGTCAGAAGACCGTGCAGGCCCAGGCGCAGGTCCAGGATTCCTTGAAGTCCTTCGACATCATGGACCCCACGAGCGAGGTCTCCCGTTTCGAGGACAAGATCCGCCGCGAAGAGGCCCGCGTGGCCGGTCAGCAGGAGCTGGCCGACTCGTCGCTGGATCGCCAGTTCGAGGCGCTGGAAGACATGGGCCAGCAGACCGAAATTGAAGCCCGCCTCGCGGCGTTGAAGGCCGGACAGGGCAACAAGGACGGCGAAAAGATCGTCTCCTCCGAGGAGATCTAAGTGGCAGGACAGGCACTTCCCGGCGCCGTGGAGCAGCTCGACGCCATTCGTTCTGGTTACACGTTCGACGCCGCTGCCCTGGAGCTCGGCGCGGCCTTGGACGGGGAGTCGGCCCACGCCGACGCCCCGGTCCGAGTGCCGCTGTCAACGCTCAACCGGCACGGCCTGGTGGCCGGGGCCACGGGTACCGGCAAGACCAAGACCCTGCAGGCCATGGCCGAACAGCTTTCGGCTCAGGGTGTCCCCGTGTTTCTCGCGGACATCAAGGGCGATCTGAGCGGCCTGACCGAGCCGGGTGCGGACAACCCCAAGGTCTCCGAACGCGCGGCCTCGGTGGGTCAGGAGTGGACACCCACCGCCAGCCCGGTGGAGTTCCTGTCCCTGGGCGGTCAGGGCAAGGGTGTTCCGATTCGTGCCACGGTCACATCCTTCGGACCCACATTGTTGTCCAAGGTGCTGGGCCTCAACTCGACCCAGGAGTCCTCGCTGGGGCTGGTCTTCCACTACGCAGATGCTCACGGTCTGGCCCTGCTGGACCTCAAAGACCTGCGTGAAGTGATCATGTTCCTGACCTCGGACGAGGGCAAGGACGAGCTCAAGGCCATCGGCGGGCTCTCCAAGCAGACCGCGGGTGTGATCCTGCGCGAACTGACCACGTTTGCCAATCAGGGCGCGGATGTCTTCTTCGGCGAGCCCGAGTTCGACACCGCCGAGCTGTTGCGCACCGCTCAGGACGGCCATGGCATCATTTCCTGCTTGGAACTGGCGGACGTCCAGGATCGACCGCAGTTATTCTCCACGTTCCTGATGTGGTTGCTCGCTGACTTGTTCCAAGATCTCCCGGAGGTCGGTGACGCCGAGAAGCCCAAGCTGGTGTTCTTCTTCGACGAGGCTCATCTGCTGTTCAACGACGCTTCCAAGGAATTCCTGGACTCGATCGAGCAGACCGTGCGTCTGATTCGTTCCAAGGGTGTGGGCATTTTCTTCGTCACCCAGTCCCCCAAGGACGTTCCGGCCGGGGTGTTGGCTCAGCTGGGCAGCCGGGTGCAGCATGCTCTGCGCGCGTTCACCCCAGATGATGCCAAGGCCCTCAAGGCTGCTGCGCGCACCTATCCCAAGAGTTCCTATGACCTGGAAGAGCTGCTGACTCAGCTCGGCACTGGTGAGGCCGTGGTCACGGTGCTGTCCGAGAACGGCGCCCCCACCCCGGTCGCGTGGACTCGCATGCGGGCCCCGCAGTCGCTGATGTCCCCGGCGTCCGCAATCACGGTGGACGGGGTCATTACCGCCTCGCCGCTCAATGCCAAGTACGCGGAGGCCGTGGACCGCGAATCGGCGTACGAGTTACTGCGTCAGCGCCTGGACCCTCAGACCGGTCAAGCGCCGGAGCACGGGGATACTCCCGGAGGTCGGCAGCCGCTGCCGGACGCGCTACCGCGTGATGGGGCATCGCGTGAGGCTCCCCGGGATTCTCGCCGGTCGGATCAGGACGAGGGCGGGTTCCTCGGCTCCGTGATGAGTAACCCGGCGGTGCGCTCCATGATGCGCTCAGCAGGGACGGCACTGGGGCGGGAAATCACTCGCTCCATTTTCGGCACATCCCGACGGCGCCGCCGCTAGAAACCACGACCCACCGGCTGCGACCGGACGAACTACACGGTGGCCCTGTGCTTGTGCACGGGGCCACTGCCCTGTCCGCAGGCAGTCCTCGTGAGCATCGCATACGTTCTCGTCCCCTGTACCTGCCCTGCGGCGGCTCACGAAGCTGACGCGAAAGCAGGTGATTCAGTCCAGGTCTCGTCTGCGGCCCACCAGGCGGGCGGGATTTCCGGCCCAGATCTCGTTCTCCCCCGTGGAGTTCATCAGGACGGCATTGGCACCCACCAGCGTGCCCCGGCCGATCCTGGTGACGCCGGCGCCACCGAGGACTTTGCAACCGGGGAACAGCACAACTTCGTCCCCGATGACCAGCCGTTCGAAGGGCGAGTCCTCACGCGATACATGCGCGTCCTTCCGGCCAATGGTGACCTGGTGATAGATCCGTACGCGATCCCCGATGGTGACGTCCGGATAGATCACCGTGCCCATGCCGTAGTGCACCAGGCGAAACTCCCGCCCGATCTCCACCTTGGCCGGGATCGAAATGTTGAGCGGCATGAGTGCCAACCGCGCCCAGCGATGACGGCGCCAAGACACCAGTTTCTCCGGAACTCCCATGGCGTCAACCTAATCGAAGAAACCGTC
>JAKDKI010000392.1 GCA_030453435.1 Kocuria sp. | reverse complement strand
GGAACGTAGGCGAAGATCTCCAGCGGGGTGGTGTCATCCAACATCACGCTGGCGTAGGTCTGCTGCTCGATCCAGCGCAGCCCCTCCAGAATGCACCAACCGATCAGGATGGCCACGGCCACGATCGCCATGTGCAGGGAGAACGGTTCCACGGAGGACGGGCGGCTGGTCATGGTGCCTGCGGAGTAGTACTCGTCGCTGCGGAACAGACCCTTCTGCTCGGCCACGGACATCTTGACGTCGCCCTTGAGGACTTCGGTCTTACCGGTGCGCACACCCCAGTTGATCAGGCCAATACCGATGATGATGCCGCCCACGATGCCCACGGTCGCCAGGCCCACGGCCAGGTCCGCGCCTTCACCGAAGCCCAGTTCTTCCATGACGGGGCGCATACCGGCAGCGGTTCCGTGACCGCCCTCGAAGCCGATCTCGATCAACGCACCGGTCATGGGAGCCGCAGCGAAGACGGGCACCAGAATCAGGGCGGCGAGCAGCAGACCGATCACGTACTGACCCGAGCCGAAGGCCACGCCCAGCGACAGCTGCGGTCCCACGAGCTTGGCCGCGCGCTTGGGCGAGGGAAGGTCCTGGCCCAAGAACATGGTCGCGAAGATGACGCTGATGAGCAGACCGGGCAGCACTCCCCAGGTCTCGACCATGCCCTCGGTGAAGAGTCCGCTCTCACCCCACGGGCCGTTGAAGCGGCCGAGAACCTGCGGGCCCAGGAGCAACAGGATCGCGCCGCCAATGATGGAACTCGGCAGGAACAGGCTCTGGACCCAGCCAACTTTCACGCGCACGAACTTACCCAGGAGCAGCGCCACCCCCAGGATCAGGAACGAAAAACCAACGGCCTCTGGAGACACGGGAACCACCTCTAGTGATCGGGGATCGAAAACGGTCGCAGGTCACATAGCGAGGGTCAAGAGCGCCCCGAAGGAGTGTCCCCAGCTGATGTTTGAGAATCTCAGTTTATGAGACTGATGTGTCCTACGTCCCGATCAACACAGCCCCTGCCGCTCCCGTCATTGCGTTACGGCGCAGTGAAAAGCCCCGGGCACACACGTGCTCGGGGCTCTTCGGTGAGTATGCGTCAGGCGCTCTGGCGCTGAATCTCCCACAGGAGGTGCCCCTCGGTGGGCGACTGCACCGGCAGGAACGCCGCCTCGCGCACGCGCCGGGTCGTGTCCGTGTCTGCGAGGTAGCCGCGTCCGCCGGCAAGTGTGGCCTCGAGCTTGGTCGCGGCACTCACGAAATGAGCGGCGTCGAGCCTCAGCTGCAGCAGGCGCACCGGCGAGGTGACCTTCTCCAACAGCGACGCGTGCTCATTGCGCAAGCTCTGCTCGGTCTCGCGCAGGGCATCCAGTCGGTCGCGGAACAGGGAGTTGGGGCCGGGCTTTTCCACCGACGACGCCGCCTCGTCCAGGCTGCGCGCGCCCAAACCAATACAGAACGCGGTCTGCGCCAGCAGGAAACCGGGGCGGACCTTGGCCAGGAACTCCTTGAGCGGTACACCGGTGACGTCGCTGGCGGGAATCCGCACGTTGTTCAGGGCCAGGGAACCGCTCGCGGTGCCGTTGAGCGCCATGAGTGGAGCCGAGGGCTTCACGGAGAGGCCTTCGGCCCCGACCCGCACGCGGGCGATGGTCTGGGTGCCGTCCTCGAATTGCACCGGCATCATGACGATGGCGTTCGGGAACAGGTTGGAAGCCCACACGATTTTGCCGTTGAGCACCACCGAATCGCCATCTGCTGCGGCCTCCACGGGGATGTCACCCAGCTCGGACGCCCACTTGAACGCGGGTGCCATGGCGGAAACGCCAGCCACGGAACCGTTGATTAATTCCTCCGGGACCTCGAACCCGCCCGCGCGGTGGAACAGCATGGTCATGCTGTGACCCCAGCTGCTGAACGCGGTGGAAAAACACTCGCGAGCCAGCGTCTCGAGCAGCGCGGTGACCCCGGCGACGTCGCCCTGGGCCGCGACGTCGAAGGCACCATTTTGCCCGAGCTCGGCCAGAGCGACGTCGGTCTGGACGTCACCCCGGTCGATACTCGCGGCGCGTTCGGCAACGTTGGCCAGCAAGGAATCCGCGACCGGTTGCTGAACGGTTGAAGGAACGGGCATTACTTGCCTGCCAGGTGGTGCAGTCGATCGATGGGGGTGGTGACGGCCTCGCGAGCGCGCACCACGGCGTCCTCATCGGGAGCGTTGTAGAAGCACAGGCACTTCACGGTGTCCTCGCGGACGTAGGTGCGCAGGAAGCTGACCTCGGGGACCTCGGCGTACTTGGGGGCGTTGGCCTTCTTGCGGCCCAGGTAGGTTTCCATGTCGATCTCGGCGGGGATGTCCCACTCGACCAGGTACTCGGCGGAGGGCTTGGCCTTCCGGATGTCCTCGATGTCCGCGCCGACCAGGCGAACCTGATCCGGGCCGGTGACCTCGGTGGACTGATCGGCCACGCCGCTGCGGATGGCCTGGTCCAGGGCGGTGGTGTCATCGCCGTCGAGCTCGACCACGGTGAACAC
>JAKDKI010000391.1 GCA_030453435.1 Kocuria sp. | reverse complement strand
ATGTCACCGCGCTGGGACTGGCGGTAGGGCTCGTGCGGGCCACCCACGTTGACGCCCTCGTCCCAGTCGATGCCCAGCCAGGCGAGTGCGTCAAGGATCTGGCCGAAGCTCTCTTCGGAGTCACGGGCGGCGTCCGTGTCCTCGATTCTGAACACCATGGTTCCGCCGGTGTGGCGGGCCCAGGCCCAGTTGAACAGGGCGGTGCGGATCAGTCCCACGTGCGGGGTGCCCGTGGGTGACGGGCAGAAGCGAACGCGCACGGGAGTGTCGGCGGAAACGGTGGGGTGAAGTGAAGTCTGGAGGTCAGTCATGATGTGACCATTCTAGGCTCACGTGTCACCGCCACCGCATTCCCCCGGCTCCCGCGCCGCTCCGGCCAACACCCCGAGCACCTCGGGGAACGGTTCTAGCGCCGCAGCACCGTGGTGAGGCGACCGATGCCCTCGATGTCCACGTCCAGGCTGTCGCCATCGTCCACGATGCCCACTCCCGCCGGGGTGCCCGTGAGAATCACGTCACCGGGCAGCAGCGTGAAGGCCTGAGACACGTAGGAGACAAGGGTCGCTACATCGAAGACCATGTCTCCGGTGTTGCCGTCCTGCTTGAGTTCCCCGTTGACACGGGACTGTACGGCCAGGGAGGTGGTGTCGAGTTCAGTCTCGACCCACGGGCCCAAAGGACAGGCGCCGTCGAACCCCTTGGCGCGGGCCCACTGGCCGTCCGTCTTCTGGGCGTCACGCGCGGTGAGATCGTTGGCTCCGGTGTAGCCGAAAACGACCTCGGGAACGCGCTCGACCGGAACGTCCTTGCACATCCGCCCGATCACCACGGCCAGTTCAGCCTCGTAAGAGACCTGCTCGGTCCACGACGGCAGCGTGACCGGGTCGCCGGGGCCTGAAACGGACGTGTTCGGCTTGAAAAAGAGTAATGGGCTGGTGGGCAGGTCATTGCCCATCTCGGCGGCATGGTCCGCATAGTTGCGTCCCACGCACACGATCTTGGAGCGCGGAATGACCGGGGCCAGCAACCGCACCTCGGAGATGTCCACTGTGCGTTCGAGCGGCTGGACACCCACGTAGAGGGGGTCGCCGGAAAGGTAGGTGATTTTTTCCTGGCCCTCGGACCCGGAGACCACGCCAAAGTGAATTTCATTGTCAAAGGTGAACCGTGCAATGCGCATGCCCTAAGGCTACACAGCACGGTCCACCTAAAACCTGCGTTGAGCGGTGAGCGATCAGGCCAAACGCGTGAGCCAGCCGTGGGTGTCCTCCGCACGTCCGGTCTGGATGTCGAGCAGCTGCTGGCGCAAGGACATGGTCACCTCGCCGGGCTGGTCGTCCTCATTGCCGATGACCTCGTCATTGCTGACCAGACGGCGCACCGGAGCGATGACCGCTGCGGTACCGCACGCGAAGACCTCGGTCAGCTCACCCGAAGCCTTGCCCTCACGCCATTCGTCCAGCGTGAAGCGGCGCTCCTCGACCTGCAAGCCGCGATCCTTGGCGAGCTCGATGATCGAACGACGGGTCACGCCCTCCAAGATGGTTCCGGTCAGTTCCGGGGTCACCAGTCGGCCGTCCTTGAACACGAAGAACACGTTCATGCCTCCGAGTTCCTCGATCGCGTCGTCACGTTCGTGGTCCAGGAACAGCACCTGGCTGCAGCCGTGCGCGTCACCTTCCATTTGGGCAATCAACGACGCCGCATAGTTGCCGCCGCATTTGGCGGAGCCGGTGCCACCCTTTCCGGCGCGGGCGTAGGTGCGGGACAGCCAGATGTCCACGGGCTCTACCGTGCCGAAGTAATTGCCCGCCGGGGACGCGATCACGGAGAAGCGTGCCTGGCGAGAAGGACGCACGCCCAGGAACGGCTCCGTGGCAATCATGAAGGGGCGCAGGTACAGCGATTCGCCGTCACCGGATGGCACCCATTTCTCGTCAGTGCTGACGAGCTCGCGCACCGAATCCACAAAGGTGTCCTCGGGCAGGGCCGGCAGGGCAAGGCGTTCGGCCGAGCGGTTCAATCGAGCCGCATTGGCTTCCGGGCGGAAGGTCCACACCGAGCCGTCCTCGTGACGGTAGGCCTTGAGTCCCTCGAAGATCTCCTGGCCGTAATGGAACACCGCGGCGGACGGATCCAACGCGATCGGGCCGTAGGCCTCCAAGCGAGGGTTCTCCCACTGTCCGTTGCCCTTCTCCACGTCACCGGTCCAGTCGATGGAGATCATGTTATCCGTGAAATGCACACCGAAACCGGGGTTGGCCAGAATGGCGTCCCGGACCTCGTCGGTGGCCGGATGAGGGTTGGGCTGACGGACAAACTGGGTGCTCAAGAGTGTTCTCCTTCGACTGCTCGGATTCAGGCGTCTTTCAGGGCGGCCACAATGTGGTCACCCACCTGATCGGTGCTGCGTTTCTCGTTGCCGTGCGTCTCGAGATCCCGGCGCACTGCCTGGTTGATCTGGTCTGCGAGATCCTCGTGGCCCAGGTGTTCCAGCATCATGGCGGCGGCGAGGATGGAAGCCACCGGCTG
>JAKDKI010000075.1 GCA_030453435.1 Kocuria sp. | reverse complement strand
AGGAGATGAAGAAGGACGGCGATGACGACAACGTCACCGTGAACGGCCAGCCGGTTTCGGACGGTCAGAACATCTCGCAGCCGCAGAACCCTGCCACGACCAACACCGTGAACAACGGGCCGGTCGCTCCTGGCCAATCAGCCGGTCAGGCGACTGCTCAGCCGAATAACCAGGTTGATCCCAACCAGCGCCCCAGCGCTTAGTCCGCGGGGAACTGCTCAGTACACAGCGCTCGGGCCGAACCGTTTGGTTCGGCCCGGTTGTGCACCTCGGTGCGGCCCAACTCAACGCATAGGTTCGTATGTCTGCCACTGATTCCAAGTCGCTGCGGGGTTCCTCGCGCCGCCAAGAGCGCCGGTCCCGCAAGAAGAGCACCGCACGCAGGAACAATCCCCAGGCCCAGATGGCCCTGAAGGAACACCTGCGGGAGATGCGCAACCGCTTGATCAAGTCCGCCATTGCGGCGGTCATCGGTGCGGTGGCGGGGTTCATGGTCTACAACCCGTTCATGCAGTACATCACCGAGCCGCTGCAACGGCTCGCGGATTCGGGACGAACCGCCACCATCAACTACTCATCGGTGGGTGGCTCTTTCAACATCATGGTCGAGGTGGCCCTGGTGCTGGGTGTCATCTTCGCCTCTCCCGTGTGGCTGTACCAGTTGTGGGCGTTCATCACCCCGGCCCTCCACAAGCACGAACGCCGTTACGCCATGGGCTTCCTGGCCGCGGCCATACCGCTGTTCATCGGCGGTTGCGTCCTGGCCATCACGGCATTGCCCGCGGCGGTGTATGCCCTGACCGCGTTCACGCCCGAGGGCGGCGCAAACTTCGTGGAGGCCAACCAGTACCTGCGGTTCTTCCTCCAACTGATCCTCACTTTCGGCGTGGCCTGTGTGATTCCGGTGTTTTTGGTGGGCCTCAACATGCTGGGCCTGCTTTCCGGGCGCACTGTCCTGAAATCTTGGCGCGTAGTGGTCGTGATCGTACTGGTCATCTCCGCCATGGCCGCACCCGGTCCGGACCCGATCACCATGTTGTACTTGGCCATTCCGCTGCTCGTACTCTTCTTCGTGGCCGTGGGGCTCTGCCTGTTCCTGGACCGCAGGCGTGCCAAGAAGGCCGCCAAGCGGGAAGCCGCCACGGGAATGACGGCTGACAGCGCCACCTCCGCAGACGACCTCCGCAAGATGGGCTAGCAGCGGAACCACGTTCCAACGTTTTATGGGTGTCGGCGCTACGCCGTAGGCTAGTTCCATGTCTTCCCACGCCGACCGTTTCATGGCCGCCAAGGCTCGTGCAGCCCACGCGAGCACCGAACTCGCGGCGTTTGAACAGCTGCTGGATTTCGAACTCGACCCGTTCCAGACGGAGGGTTGCAGGGCGCTTGAACAGGGGCACGGCGTCCTGGTGGCTGCCCCCACGGGTGCCGGTAAGACCGTGGTGGGGGAGTTCGCGATCCACCTGGCGCTGGCCCAGGGCCGCAAAGCGTTCTACACCACCCCCATCAAGGCGCTGAGCAATCAGAAGTTCCACGAGTTCTCCCGCCGCTGGGGCAGTCATCGGGTGGGACTGCTGACCGGTGACACGTCGGTCAATTCCGAGGCGGAGATCGTGGTGATGACCACCGAGGTCCTGCGCAACATGCTGTACGCGGATTCCTCGACCCTCACCAACCTCGGGTACGTGATCATGGACGAGGTGCACTACCTCGCCGATCGCTTCCGTGGCGCCGTATGGGAAGAAGTCATCATTCATTTGCCGGAACACGTCCAGCTGGCGTCCTTGTCGGCCACGGTGTCCAATGCCGAGGAATTCGGCGCGTGGCTTCATCAGGTTCGCGGCCACACGGACGTGGTGGTGTCCGAACACCGCCCGGTTCCGTTGTGGCAACACGTTCAGGTGGGTTCGCAGCTGCTGGACCTGTTCGTCGAGGACACGGTGGAAGAAGCCGCCGAGCGCCAGGCCGAACCGCACGCGGACGAGCCCGCGGTGAATCCGGAACTGTTGCGACTCTTCCGCGCTCAGCATCCGCGCGGTGGTCGCGGGGGAGGCCGCGGCCCCAATCATCGCGGTCGACGCCGCCGCGGACCGCATCATTCCGAGCCCCGCGTGGCGCGCCAGGATCGGATCTCCCGCCCCCATCTGCTCCGCCGGCTGGACGCAGAGGCACTTCTTCCGGCTATCACCTTCATCTTTTCCCGCGCCGGTTGCGACGCGGCCGTGGCCCAGTGCGTAGCCGCAGACCTGTGGCTGACCACTCCCGAGGAACAGAAGACGGTTCGCGCTTATGTCGCTGAAGCGACCTCACACATGACCGCTGCCGACCTGGCGGCCTTGAACTACCACGACTGGTACGACGGCCTGGTGCGCGGTATCTCCGCCCACCACGCGGGCATGCTGCCGGTGTTCAAGGAAGTGGTCGAGCAACTGTTCGCCCAGGGTCTCGTGAAGGCCGTCTTCGCTACGGAAACCCTGGCGTTGGGCATTAACATGCCCGCCCGTTCGGTGGTGCTGGAACGTCTGGACAAGTTCAACGGTGAGTCGAGGGTTGATATCACCCCGGGTGAGTACACGCAGCTCACGGGCCGCGCAGGCCGTCGAGGAATCGACGTGGAAGGCCATGCCGTGGTGCTGTGGCGCGACGGCATGAACCCGCAGGCAGTGGCCGGTCTGGCCTCTAAACGCACCTATCCGCTGAATTCAAGTTTCAGCCCCACCTACAACATGTCGACCAACCTGATCGCCCGCTACGGCGCCAAGCGATCTCGGTCAATCCTGGAAACCTCCTTCGCGCAGTTCCAGGCGGACCGATCCGTGGTGGGGATTGCCAAGCGCGTGCGGTCACAGGAAAAGTCCCTGGAGGCCTATCGAGAGGCCATGTCCTGTCACCTGGGCGATTTCACGGAGTACGCGAGGCTGCGGCGTGAGCTCAACGGGCTCGAGAAATCGGCGACCAAGTCCCGTTCCGCACGGCAACGCAACGATGCCGCGGTGTCGCTCCAGGATCTCTTGCCCGGTGATGTCATCGACATTCCGCAAGGACGCAACGCGGGATACGCCGTGGTGGTCAAGGCGGACGAGCATCCGTTCGATCCACGGCCCCATATCCTCACCCTGGACGGGAAATTGCGGCGCGTGGGGGTCAATGATCTGGACGGTTCACTGGAACCCGAGTCCAAGGTCAAGATCCCCAAGCGGTTCTCGGGCCGTTCGCCGCAAGAACGTAAGGATTTGGCCTCCACGGTGCGTGCGGCACTGCGTGAACACCGCCCAGCGCGCGAACGCAGTGGCGGTCACACCATTCGCTTCGACCGCGGGACCTCGGCAAGGGACCGGAAGATCGAGGATCTGCGCCGCGCCCTGCGCTCCCACCCGTGCCACGGATGTTCGGACCGCGAGCACCATGCTCGCTGGGCCGAAAGGGCCTGGAAGCTCGAGAAGGAAACCGACGGACTGCGCAAGCAGATTGCCGGACGCACAGGCAGCATTGCCGCCACTTTCGATCGCGTATGTGCGGTGCTCACGCACTTCGAGTACTTGCGACAGGACGAGTCCGGGAGCCTTAAACCCACGCCGGCCGGTGAACAGTTGCGCCGGATCTACGGTGAACGGGATCTCCTACTCGCGCTGACCTTGCGGGACGGGTTCCTGGACGGCCTCGACACAGCCGGACTGGCTGGTGTCGTCACGGCGCTCGTGTATCAGCCCCGCCGGGACGATCAGGGGTCCCGTCCCAAGATGCCCACGGCTCACATGGAAGCGTCCGTGCAGACCTTGATTCACAATTGGGCGGTGCTCACTGATGTGGAGGCACAGCATCGGCTTCCGCAAACTGCACAGCCGGAACTCGGCCTGGTGGACCCTATGTACCGCTGGGCCCGGGGCGCGAGCCTGACCAAGACCCTGACTGGCACGGACCTGGCCGCTGGCGACTTCGTCCGGTGGGCCAAGCAAACCATCGATCTGCTGGACCAACTGGCGGGAGTGGAGCACGTGGATCCGGCCATTCGTGCCACCGCGCTCGATGCCATCAAGGCGGTGCGCCGCGGTGTGGTCGAATACAGCGTCTTTGAACAGTGAACAACCCCATGATCTTCCGGAGGCAAGCGTGACCCAACAAACGACAACCACCGCGATGTATGTGAACGCCTCGGTGTATTCACCGGTGGATCCGTTCGCCACGGCCATCCTGGTGGACGGGCCCACGGTCGCGTGGTTGGGTTCCGACAGCGCCGCACAGGCCATGGCGGGAGAACAGACCAGCGTGGTGGACGTGGCAGGCGCCGTGATCACCCCCACATTCGTGGCACATCAACGGATCACCGGTGAGGAACACCTCGTCACCGTCGCTCAGGGGTACGGTGCCGTAGAACTGCTCTCCGACAACGCAGATGTCTTGACCGACGCCGTAGCTCGCGCCAAGAATTCGGGGCTCGTCCCCTTGCCGGTCCTGATCCACCCGGTCACGGACGCCGCGGACATCACTGCGGCCGAGGCACCGCGTCCCTGTCTCGGGATTGAGATCGCCCCCGACCTGGATCACGCAGCATTGGTGGAGACGCTGACGGGCCACCTCGTAGCGTGCTCCGAGGCGCGCTACCAGGCCGTCATGGTGTGCAACGGTGGAGTCGTGGACTCCCCGGAAGGAGCGTCGGGGGCCACTATCGACGCCGTTCTCGAGGCGGCCCAACGGGCCACCGACACGTTGGGGGAGCGGGCGTTCCGTTCTCGCGGTCACCGACTCGTGGGAGTGGGCGAACTCAGCGAGGAACAAAGCGAGTCCCTCGCTCGACATGCCTTGTCCGTGAGTTCGCGACCCGGCGCTGCCCCGCTGACGGCCCTGGCCCGAGCGGGTGTCCCCGTGACGCTCATGACGGCGGACGAGAACCCCTGGCAGGCCGTGAAGGACGCTCTCGAGGCTCGGGAACCGAGTCACCGAACTTCGGCACGCGCGGCATTCCTAGCCCTCACACGGGGTGTGTGGCGCGCGCAGCGCGACGCTCAGTCGCTCGCCGGCCAGTTGGCACCCGGTGCGGAAGCAAGCTTGGCCATGTGGGACGCGGAGTCACTCATGGTGCAGCAAGCGCAGGGGACCGGCGCCTCCTGGAGTACGGACCCTCGCGCGCGCACCCCAGCGCTGCCTGCCTTGGACGACCCCCGGTTGCCCGCGTGTGAACGCACCGTGGTCGCGGGAAAAATTGTCTTCGAATGATTGACATCGGGTCATCTTGGTGCTGACCAAAGTTGACCGTTAGACTGAATTCTTACTGCCGGGTGGGTTCATCCGTCCTTAGAAAACAGCGCTGCGGAGCGATCCGCACCTGGTCCGAAGGCGGATGGGCCTGCCCTGTGGTGTGTTCGGGGCGTTTATCCCCGTCCCCAGTGGCCTGAAAGGACGCCCCGTGCGAGTTCTCACCATCATTCCCACCTACAACGAACGCGAATCGCTGCCCACGGTAGTGAACCGGTTGCGGGCGGCCGTTCCGGATGCGCACGTGTTGATCACGGATGACAACAGCCCGGACGGAACCGGCCAGATGGCCGATGAAATGTCCGGCCAGGACGAGAACATCCACGTGCTTCACCGTGCCAAGAAAGAGGGCCTGGGGCCGGCCTACATTGCCGGATTCCGTTGGGGCCTCGACAACGGCTATGACGTCCTGGTTGAAATGGACGCCGACTGCTCCCACCAGCCCGAGCAGTTGCCCCTGCTCCTGGACGCTATCGAGAACGGCGCGGACCTGGCGATCGGATCCCGCTACGTGCCGGGTGGCCGTACCGAGAACTGGCCGTTGGACCGACAGCTGATCTCGCGCGGCGGCAACCTCTATTCGCGCGTGCTGCTGGGCACCAGCATCCACGACATCACCGGCGGTTACCGCGCGTACAAGCGCGCCACCCTCGAAGCGATCGATTTGGATTCCGTTCGTTCGCGCGGCTACTGCTTCCAGATCGACCTCGCATGGCGCACCGAACGCCTGGGACTGAAGATCACCGAGGTCCCCATCACCTTTGTGGAGCGCGAAGAAGGTGTCTCCAAAATGAGCAAGAACGTCACCGTGGAGGCCGCGACCAACGTGGCCAAGTGGGGCTTGACTGCTCGCGCGCAGACTCTGGCCGCCAAACTGGGCCTGGCTAAGTAGCCCGACCGGGGCGAGCCCAAGACGACCTTAAACGCCGACGCCGCGTACCAAGTCTGGTACGCGGCGTCGGCGTCTGTCTGTCGCCCCTGCCCCGGCGGTGCGTCCGTGGGGGCGCTTCACCGGGCGTGACGGGATTTAGATCGCGTGGCGTTCCTTGTAGAAGTCCAGGCGCTGCTGCAGGATCTCTTCGAGCTCCTCAGCACTGCGACGCTCCATGAGCATGTCCCAGTGGGTACGCACGTGCTTCTCATTGGGGTTCTCGGGCTTCTCGCCGTTCACCAGGATCGCCTCGTGGCCGGTCTTGGTGGTCCACACCGGGGGAATCTCCGCCTCCGCCGCAAACATCACGCTCACGGACTCACCATCCTTGGTGCGGTACTCCACGCGTTGGCGCGGGGCCGGTTCAACACCGTTCTCGGTTTCCATCGACTGGGAACCCAAGCGCATTCCACGCAGACTGCGATCGCTCACTGGACGGTCCTTCCTGAAGTCCTACTGGTACAAAGGTCGAGATCCTTGGTTCCGAACACGAGGTTCGGAACCCAAAAATCCGCATCAACCGGGTACAACCATGAACTAGCGTGTTTCATTCCCGGTATTGCCGGAACCGTCCTCACCGGGGGCCGGATCGCCGAAGGGGGCCTCCGGCATCTCGAAGTCGTTGGGGTCGGTCAACGTCAGATCCGGCTCGAGATCTTCCTCCGTGACCTTCACGGTTTCGGATTCCACGATGGGCTCCGAATACGCACTACTGGCGGTGGGCTCTTCGTCCTGATCGTCCCAGGAAGAATCGTGTGGGCCTTCGCCGCCGCCTCCCGGGGTTGCAAGGAAGTTGCCCACACCGCGCAGCGCGGTACTGAGCTCGGCGGGAATCATCCACACCTTGTTGGCGGAACCCTCCGCCACCTTGGGCAGCGTCTGAATGTACTGGTAAGCCAGCAGCTTCTGCGTGGGCTTGGCGCGGTGAATCGAATCGAACACCTTGGCGATGGCCTGGGCCTCACCATCCGCGCGGAGGATAGCGGCCTTGGCGTCACCCTCAGCGGAGAGCACCGCGGCCTGTCGTTCACCCTCGGCGGTCAGGATCTGGGACTGCTTCTCACCCTCGGCCGTGAGGATGGTTGCACGACGATCACGCTCGGCGCGCATCTGCTTCTCCATGGAGTCCTGGATGGACGGCGGGGGAGTGATCTCCTTGATGTCCACGCGGGAAATACGAATGCCCCAGCGACCGGTGGTGGAGTCCAACACACCGCGCAATTCGGCGTTGATCTTGTCGCGCGAGGTCAGGGTTTCTTCAAGGTTCAGGCCACCGACCACGTTACGCAGGGTCGCACTGGTGAGCTCGTCCACGGCCTGGATGTAGTTGGTGATCTCATAAGTCGCGGCGCGGGGGTCAGTGACCTGGAAGTACACAACGGTGTCGATGCCGACCACCAGGTTGTCTTCGGTGATCACGGACTGAGCGGGGAACGGCACAACTTGCTCACGCAGGTCGATCAGGGGAAGCAGGCGATCGACGAAGGGGATGAGGAAGTGGAGACCGGGGTTCAGGGTGGACTGGTACTTGCCGAGACGTTCCACAATGCCGGCGCGGGACTGCGGAATAATGCGAACCGCCTTGATCAAGGCGATTGCCGCAGCCAGCACCACCACTATGAGCAGTACTGTGATGACGATTTCCATGGGGTCCTCTCACATGGGTGGAGTGCGGGCCGGTCGGCCCCACTGTTGTTCTAGTACCCGGGTTGGGAAGCGGGGGAGTCGGAGAAATCCGTGGTGGCGGGGGCGGTGCCGGAAACAACCGCGGTGGCGCCGTCGATGCGGTAGACGTAGGCCTTGGTGCCGACCTCGAGGGTGCCGTGTTCGGCAGAGCGGGCGGTCCAGATATCGCCCTCGAGGCGAACCAGGCCGGTGTTCTCGCTGACGGGTTCCAAAACGGTGCAGGACAGGCCCACCAGGCGCTCGGCATTGGAACGTGTACTCGGGGTGGATCTGTTGATGCGGTTCAGCGCAACCGGGCGCAGAAGGAAGATGAGAAGCACCGCGACCACGGCAAACGTGATGACTTGCAAGGGGATGCTGTGGGTGAAGAAGCTCACTACTCCAGCGCACAGGGCCGCGATGGACATCATCAGGAACAAGAAGTCCAGAGTGAGCATCTCGATCCCAGCCAGAATCAGCATGATGATCAGCCAGAGGATCCAGGGGTTATTGACCAGTGCGTCCCACACGTGCGGCTCCATACTTGGTTGAAGTGTCGGAAGTGGCCGCCTCCGCAGGATGCGCAGCCCGCCACCTGTCGGCTCCCTCCCCATTGTGCCCTACCCCACGTGTCGGGGCCGGGAATGACCGGTTTCGGGCCCATGAGCGAGAACCGGGCGTGCGGCGGTACCCGCGGGTCACTAATTGATAAATCCGGGTGTGGGAAGTAGTCGGAGGGCATTTCACCCGAGAGAGAAAATTGATTGTCAGGCAACTGAAGATCAGTAAGCTGGGCGGCAAGCTAGATCACAATGCCATCGTGCAGAGTGATGGCT
>JAKDKI010000074.1 GCA_030453435.1 Kocuria sp. | reverse complement strand
CGGGTCCTCCGCTGTACGTGCACCCCTTTCCCCGCGGCGCTGGTGGCTGCGGGTCATCACCATTGCTGTGCTGGCGGCGCTGCTCATTGCGGCCGCGGTCCGTGCGTTCGTGCTGGACGTCTACTGGGTGGGCTCCAACTCGATGGAACCCACGCTGCAGGGCGGGGACCGGGTGCTGGTCAAGAAACTAAGTGACGCGGACGAGCTGCAGCGCGGTCAACTTGTCGTTTTCGACGGCCGCGGTTCCCTGGACCCATTGCACTCCACAGACCCCTGGTACACGCAGGCGCTGCACGGCGTGGGACGGTGGCTCGGCCTGACCGGCTCGTCCACCGCGTATGTCAAACGAGTGATGGCGGTCTCCGGGGACACCATTGAATGCTGCGACGCCCAGGGCAAGATCACGGTCAACGGAGAGCCTCTCAACGAGGACTATGTGTACCCTGACGACCAGCCCTCCGATATTCCCTTCGCGGTGCACGTTCCCGCAGATCGGGTGTGGCTCATGGGCGATCACCGCAGCGCATCCGTCGACTCCCGGTCGCTGTTGGGTGCGCCCGGGGGCGGACTGATCCGCACGGAGCGCGTTATCGGATCGGCTGAACGGGTGTTGTGGCCCCTCGACCGGGCCCGGGACTTGTAGTTTGCCCATGGGTGAGACACCCACCATTTCAGGAAGGAACACGGCGTAGTGACTGAAGAACGTCCATCAGATTCCGCGGGGGACCAGCCCGAGCAGGAGCCCTTGCGCCCCCGTCGCTCGTCGCGTTCATCCCGTTCCTCTGCTTCGCGCAGTGCCAAGAAAACCAACTCGGCACGGAGCTCCGTCAAGGAGATCCTGATCGTGGTGGTTCTGGCCATCCTGATCGCCTTCATCGTCAAGACCCTGTTCGTGAGGGGCTTCTACATTCCGTCCGGTTCCATGGAGAACACTCTGGAGCTGGACGATCGCATTTTCGTGAACGTCATGAGCGCCAATCTGGGCACCATCGATCGCGGCGACATTGTGGTTTTCGACGACACCAAGAATTGGTTGCCTTCCCAACCTCAGGGCAGCGACGGTCTCGGCGGCGCGATCCAGAGCGCATTGTCCTTCGTGGGCATCCTGCCGGACAGTGCGGACCAGGCACTCGTGAAGCGTGTCATTGGTGAAGGCGGTGACCACGTTGTTTGCTGTGACGCTGACGGCAAGATCAGCGTGAACGGCACCGCCCTTGACGAGACGTACGTGTACCCGGGAGCTGTGCCTTCCGAGATCCCGTTCGACGTTATCGTTCCCGACAATCACTTCTTCGTGCTCGGTGATCACCGCAATGCCTCCGCCGATTCTCGGGTTCACCTGGCCAATAACAACGCGTTCATCCACAAGGAAGACATCATCGGTACCGCGTTCGTGATCGCCTGGCCGTTGGATCGCTTCCAGATACTTCACCACCCGGATCAAGTCTTCGCCGATGTTCCGGACACCAGCTCCTCCGAGGATTGAGCGTGGCCGCACGTCTCACCACTGATCCCGGTGTCGAACTGGAGCGTGAACTTGCGTCCCAGGGGTTACGGTACGTGGGCGGTATGGACGAGGTGGGCCGCGGTGCGCTGGCGGGGCCGGCGAGCGTGGGGCTCGTGGTTTTCGACGCCGCCACCCTCGGCACTGCGGACCCTTCCGTGTGGCGCGGTGTGCGCGATTCCAAGGCGCTCACCGCCAGGCGGCGGGAAGCACTGGCCCCGGTCATCAATTCGTGGGCCGCGGCGTGCACCGTGGGTCACGCGCAACCCTTTGAAATTGACAGACTTGGGATCAGCGCAGCCTTGAGATTGGCGGGCCTCAGGGCGCTGGAGCAAGCGGCGTCGTCGGGAGTTACCGTGGACGGACTGATCCTGGACGGCTCGTACAACTGGCTGAGCGCTGAACCCGTGTTGGGGCAGGAACCCGATCCGTGGGGCGTACCCGCAGTGGTGCGGACCTTGATCAAGGCCGATGCTCACTGCGTGTCCGTGGCCGCGGCCTCCATTGCCGCCAAAGTGGAGCGTGACCGCATGATGCGCGAGTATGCGGTGGATTACCCAGGTTACGGATGGGAATCGAATAAGGGTTATGGAAGTGCGGTCCACCGAGCCGCCATCCAGGAGTACGGGGTGACCCCACTCCACAGGGTGAGCTGGAACCTGGGCGTCTGACTCTGCTGCGTGCGTTGGTCGATTCGGTCATCACGAGATCCGAGTCCTTCTGGCGTGCGCACTCCACAGGGGCCGGCTGGCCATGGTCACGGGGACTCCGGATCATCACGATGGTTCCATGACTGTCTCTCCTGTTTCCCCAGCCGCCCCCGAACCGCCCGCCACACACATCAGTACCGGCCGTTCCGGGGAAGAACTGATCGCTGATCTTCTGGCTCGTGCCGGTTGGCGGGTGTTGGACCGCAACTGGCGAGCGGGGCGCGATCGTGGGCCGGTGCGCGGCGAATTGGACATCGTGGCCGAACGTGCCGGCTCGATTACTATCTTCGAGGTCAAGACCCGCACCGGTTCCGGATTCGGCCACCCCGCGGAGGCCGTGGGCCCCGAAAAACTCAGACGACTTCATGCCCTGGCCCGCGCCTGGGCGTGGGAACACGGCCGGGCGGAGATTCCGAGCGTGGATGTCGTGTCGGTCCATTGGCCCGCAGGGGACGCCCCGCGCGTTGAACACATGGGATCACTGAGCTGGCACTGACACCAAAGGTCACAATTTGATGTGCATCCCGCGTGCTGAGTGACAATGCCTGGCCGACGTGTCACGGTAGTTCGGGGGTCGAGTAAGGCCCCCTGAACAGTCGATGATCAGTGAGGGCCGCTTGGTGACATTCTCTCTGCCACGCCGGCGCACCGTGGGTGCCTTGGTGGCCGCGGGCCTTCTCATCACGGCGCTGACCGGCTGTAACGGTGTCGAAGAAACCGAGACAGAGCAGTCTCCCACGGCATCATCAGAAAGCTCCGCGGCGGGACTGCGGGGCGGAACGTTCAACGCGAGCTTGCCATCGGGTGCCTCCGTGCGGATCACGCTACCCGCCACACCGCCTCCCGATGAGGACGTGGAGAACCTCCGCAAGGACGCGGGAATCAAGCGTGCGTTGTACGCCAAAATCAGTATCGACAATCGGGAGGGCCGCGAGCCCGTGTCCGTGAGTCGCTTGGTTCTGACCGCCGAGGACGGCGCCATTTATCGCCTCGACGCTCTGCCCAAAGTACTGCCCGAGTGGTCATCCACGCGGGACGACAACGGCCAGTGGAAGAACGCCGGCGGTGACCGGGTGTCGGAGGAAGACGCCCAGGACATCGACCGGCGCGTTGACGAAACCGTTGCCCAATACACCGGCGATGTACCCGTGGGCAGCCGCGGCGACGAAATCCTTGTGGGCGATCTGAGCGGTCTACCGGCCACGTTCTCGTCCATGGAACTCATTCCCTCTATGGGCGACTCCGAGGATCGCGCGGTGCGTCCGAGTCCGGATCGCGCAAACGAGCCCGCCGCGCCGCGCCCCGCATCACCGGCGGATCCCGGGGTACCGGACCCACCGGCACAGGAAACACCTCCCGAGGAAGATCCGGAAGACTCGCCACCACCCGATGACGGGGGATCCGACCCGACCAACGACCCCGCGCCCGAAGAACCCACGGAAGATCCGGAGCCTCCGCAAGATCCGGAGCCGTTGGAACCCGGTACTCAGCCCACCTCCGCACCCGAGGCCGGTGACTCCGGCGACTCCGCAGCCCCGTCCGCTCCGGCTCAGGCTGCCGGTGACCCACTACCCGTGGAGCCGTAGTCCAGAGCCGCTGCCCACGGGCCGTCGGACCTCCACCACCGCGGGGATCGAACTCCAGAACTGCACAGCAGGCCGCTTGGTCTGGGCTAGACGGGCACGCACCGCCATGGTGGTGCCATGCCCAGACACTTTCTGATTCACCTCGAACCTCTAACACCGTGTGCCGCCTCTCGACCGTGCTCGGGCAGTGATGAGTCATGACAGGGTTCGCGCGCACCAAGTCCGTGGCGTTGGTCGGGCTGGAAGGCCACGTGGTGGATGTCGAGGCAGACATCGGCCAGTCACTACCGGCCTTCAGCATCATTGGACTCCCGGACCAGGCCGTGAACGAATCGCGGGAACGTATCCGTGCCGCCGCCCGCAACGCGGGTGTCAAGCTTCCAGCGCGGAAGATCACCGTCAATCTTTCACCGGCCACCCTGCCCAAGCGCGGTTCTCACTTCGACGTCGCGGTGGTCATGGCCGTACTCACGGCTCACGGTGCCATCCGGGCTGCCTCCGACACCGTGTACCTGGCAGAGCTGGGTCTTGATGGGTCGCTGCGCCCCGTTCGAGGGGTATTGCCCGCCGTGCACGCGGCGGTGCTGAACGGGTACTCCACAGTGGTCGTGGCTCGTGAGAACTATCAGGAAGCCCGATTGGTGTCCGGCGCGCGGGTCACCGCTGTCTCCCACCTGGCGGAACTGCTCGTGATGCACGGCGCGGACCCGCACTTGTTGAACAGGGTGCCCGTGGCCGGCCCAGCTTCGGATGAAGCTCGAGAGGTGCAAGAGGTTATCGAGCACCGGGACCTGCGCGACGTAGTGGGTCAAATCGAAGGTCGACAGGCGTTGGAGATCGCGGCGGCCGGTGGGCATCATTTGATGATGGTCGGGCCGCCGGGCGCTGGGAAGACCATGCTCGCGGAACGGTTACCCGGGATCCTGCCGGATCTGGACGATCAGCAGTCCTTGGAAGTCACCTCCATACACTCGCTGCGCGGTGACTCACATTGTTCCGAATTGATCCGCAGACCACCGCTGCAGGCCCCGCACCACAGCATCACCACACCGGCGCTGTGTGGCGGCGGGAGCGGCATTCCGCGCCCCGGCGCGATTTCGCTGGCCCATCGGGGAGTGCTGTTTCTCGACGAGGCCCCCGAATTCGAACGCCGCGTTCTGGACACGCTGCGACAGCCCCTGGAATCCGGGACTGTGACCATTGCGCGGTCGCAGAACGTTTCCCGCTATCCCGCCAAGTTCCAACTCGTCCTGGCTGCGAACCCGTGCCCGTGCGGTCAAGCAGACGGTGTCGGTAGCCGCTGTACATGTAGTGCCCAGCAACGGCACCGGTACTTCAACAAACTTTCGGGCCCCCTGGTCGACCGCGTGGACCTGCAACTGAGGGTCCCCGCGGTGACGTACCACGAGTTGAACTCCGCACGAGGGGAACCGCCGGAGGACAGCGCGACCGTGGCACATCGAGTCGCTGCTGCCCGGGTAGCCCAGCGAGAACGGCTGGCCCGCTATGGGATCCACCTCAACAGCGATGTTCCCGGGTCGCTATTGCGCAAGACCCTCTCACCGGAGCGGCAAGCCGTTCAGTCGTTGAAGCGGGCCATGGACAACCACACGCTGACCGCCCGTGGCTACGTCAGGGTGCTCCGTGTCGCCTGGACCCTCGCGGACCTGGCCGGCGCCGGATCCCCTACCTCGGAGCACGTGCAACTCGCCCTCTTCTTCAAGACCACGGTGACCTCATGAACCAGCCAACAACCGACCAGCCGGCCGCGTCCGAGTACCTGGAAGAACTACGCCGGGCCAGAACGCAGCTTGCGCGCATCTTCGAACCAGCAGATCGAGCCGGGATGGCCCTGCTGCATTGCCTGGGGCCCATCACCCTGTTGGAGACCGTGACCTCTCAGGCGTCTCCGCCGGCGTGGTTGGTGCAAAAACTACAGTCCGCCATGGCCTCCTGGGGACTGCGTTGCAAACCGGCAGACCTGGCGGCTCGCTTCGAAGCCTGGCGCTCAAGGCTGCCCGTGGTTGATCCGGGTACTGACGCCCGGAACGCGCACTCCCTGGGCGCATGGGTCGTAATTCCGGAGGATCCTGACTGGCCCGAACAACTCGACGACCTGGGTCTGAGCCGGCCCACCGCTCTCTGGGGTCGCGGCGACCGCAATCACCTTGCGGGCCTCGGCCACAGCGTGGCCGTGGTGGGCTCACGCAACGCCAGCGCGTACGGCGCGGCGGTGACCCGGGACATCACCCACCAGGTCAGCGGCGAGGGATGGTGCATCATCTCCGGAGGTGCCTACGGGATCGACGCCGCGGCGCACTCCGCAGCCCTCACAGCGGGCACGTCAGAACCGCCCACCGTTGCGGTCTTGGCCTGCGGAGTGGACCGGTTCTACCCGAGTGCCAACGCGGGTCTGCTCGGCAGGATCGAGGAACACGGGCTACTGCTCAGCGAAGTACCACTCGGGTGCTCACCCACGCGCTATCGCTTCCTGCAACGCAACCGGCTCATAGCCGCACTGTCCCGTGCCACGGTGGTCACCGAGGCAGCATGGCGTTCCGGTTCACTCAATACCGCGCACCACGCTGAATCGCTGTCTCGGGAGGTCGCAGCGGTGCCGGGTGACGTACTGAGCGGTGGGTCGGCCGGATGTCACAAACTGATTCGAGAGGATCACGCGGTGCTGATCAACAATGGATCCGAAGTCCTCGAACTTCTCGGGCCACTGGGCAACGACGCCGCGGTGGGAATCCAGGACGAGCAGGACAGCTTGGCCCGGCGACCGGAGGACTCGTTGGAACCCCATCTCTTGCGACTGTACGATGCTCTACCCCTGCGCCAAGATGCCGGCCCGTCCCATCTGTGTCGCGTGTCCGGGCTGTCTCCCACGGAGGTCATGACGGGTCTCTCCACATTGCGCTCGCGGGGGCTGGCCGCCGACTCCTTGTTGGGGTGGCGCCGAGTAGGCTCGAGGAATGGCCCCGCAGTATCCCGCGAATGAATCGCCACAGGAACTCTCCCAAGATTCGGCACAGGTCTATGAGCCCGTCACGGCGCTCACCTCCGACATCGCGCTGTTCGCTCGCCACCTCCGGCACGAGAAGGCCAGGAGCGAGCACACGGTCCGCTCTTACGTGGGGGACTTGGAGGAACTGTCCGACTGGATGACGTCCCAGGGGCTGAGGGGCTTGGAGGACCTCGACAGGGAATCCCTCAGGGGCTGGCTGGCGCAGCGGCACCAGCGAGGACTTGTGCGCAGTTCTGTGTCCCGGGGGATTGCCTCGGTCCACACGTTCTGTCGTTGGGCGGTGGACAGTGGCCGATTGAGCCATGATCCCGCTGCCTCCTTGAAAGGGCCGAAAAAGGGCCAGCACCTTCCCGAGGTGGTCAACGCCACCGCGTTGTCCGACATGCTCGATGCGCTGGCCGAAACCGCTCAACAACCCGCGGAGGATGACCGCCAGGTCGCGCTGGCGGCCAGGGATTGGGCCCTGGTCGAAATGCTCTACGCCACCGGCGCCCGCATCAGCGAGGTGGTCAACCTCAACAGTTCGGATATCGATCGCAGTTCCGGGGTGATCACGGTGACCGGTAAGGGCAGCAAACAGCGGAGAGTTCCCTACGGAGAACGGGCGGGGCAGGCGCTGGAACTGTGGCGGCGTCGTCGTGAAGTCGTGGCCACCGAGAAATCCGGTGAGGCCATCTTCCTGGGCGCACGTGGCGGCAGAATCGACGCGCGAGTTGCCCGCCGTACCGTGGCAGAAGCCCTGCGTACCGTGCCGGATACGCACGCGAGCGGGCCCCACAGCTTACGACACAGTGCGGCAACGCACCTACTGGACGGGGGAGCGGACCTGCGCAGTGTGCAGGAGCTGCTGGGGCACTCCACCGTAGCCACCACTCAGATTTATACTCATGTGTCGGTTGAACGGCTCAAAAAGGCCTATGCCCAGGCGCATCCGAGAGCATGACATCTTTGGGGCGCAACGGATTGAGGTTGACCCGCTCTCTCTGCTACTGAACAATGGGTGCCAGCAGTCACGCGAGCTGATCCACCGGCCTCGAATCCGCGAGAAGAGCTCATGGTGGCTGCACAACAATTAAATGTGTCTGCGGTGGTGAACCGAGGGACTCCGTGCAGGACGTTGGGGAAGACGTACCTACATGACGGAGGAACAGGCTATGTCTTCACCCACCACCCGCGGAGTGCTGTATGTGCACTCTGCACCCCAGGCGCTGTGCCCCCACATCCAGTGGGCTCTGGAGTCCGTTTCGCGGCAGCGAACGGATCTTGAGTGGACCCCTCAGAACGCGGAGCCGGGTGCCATGCGCGCCGAACTCGAGTGGTCGGGGGTCGCTGGCACCGGCGCACTTTTGGCGTCCGCGCTACGCACCCTTGGTCGGGTCCGATTCGAGGTCACGGAGAATCCCAGCCGCGGTAACGACGGCTCTCGCTGGTCATTCACGCCCGATTTGGGAATCTTCCATGCCACCACGGATGTTGCCGGCAACATTGTGGTCAGTGAGGACCGGATACGTTACGCCTACGAGGCCGCAGCCGGTGACCCCACCCTCCTTCTCACCGAGCTCTCGGTGGCCCTGGGGGAGTCGTGGGACGAGGAACTGGAACCCTTCCGCCACGCAGCTGAGGGCGCGCCCGTGCGCTGGCTGCACCGCGTCAGCTAATCCGTTTTTTCAGCACACGCGGACCATCCTGTCGTGACATCACGGTCTAGGTCCGAACTTACCCACGCAGTTTTCGACGGCGCTCGCGAGCGTTACGCGCGCTAACGCCTCCTGAATTCACAAAAGAGCCCCGGCTCGCCCCCCGGTGGGGGCGGGGGGGGGGGCGGGGGGGGTGGTGGGGGCGGGGGGGGGTGGGGGAGGAACGGGGGGGGCGGGGG
>JAKDKI010000390.1 GCA_030453435.1 Kocuria sp. | reverse complement strand
CGACTTCTAGGGACGCAACGTCGATGGATTTGCAGGGCGTCAGGGATTTGGGTCGTAACGTCGATGGGAATGCGGCGCACACAGTAGATTTCCAGGTGTGGTTCCGCGCAGGTGCGGTCAGTGGTGCGATGCTCAGTAGGCGAACTATTGCGCGGCAACGTGTCCGCGCCAGGTCCATCAGAATGAGGGGTTCTCATGAGCGACACTTCACGGTTGGCACTGGTCACCGGTGCCACGGGGTACATCGGCGGCAACGTGGCGCAGGAACTGCTCGACCGGGGCTGGCGGGTCAGAGTGCTCAGCCGCAGCGCGGAGAAAGTCCGCGGTCTGCCGTGGGGTGACCGCGTAGTTGCAAACGGCCAAGAGGCTGGGCCTGGTCAGGCGGAGGTTGTTGAAGGTGATGCCTCGGACGCTAAGGACATTGCCCGCGCCATGGAGAACGTGGACGTCGCTTGGTACCTGTTGCACTCGATGGGTGACACCGATGATTTCGTGGAGGAAGAGAAGTCCATGGCGGACACCTTCGCCACGGCGGCGCGCAATGCGGGCGTCAACAGGATCATCTACTTGGGTGGCCTTCACCCCGCAGACACCACCACTGAAGAGCTGTCCGACCACCTGCGTTCCCGGGTGGAAGTCGGACAGGTGCTCATGGACTCCGGCGTTCCAACAGCCGCATTGCAGACCGGTGTGGTGATTGGGGACGGGTCCTCGTCCTTCACCATGATTCGGCACTTGTCCGAGCGGCTTCCCGGTGCCATAGCTCCCAAGTGGGTCCGTAACCACATCCACCCGATCGCGGTGGCCGATGTCATGCACTACCTGGTGGGCGCCGCAGACCTGCCGGAAGACGTGAACCGCACTTTCGACGTGGGCGGCCCCGAACCCCTCGAGTACGCCGACATGCTCAAGGAATACGCGAGTGCACTCAACAAGATCCCGCGTTTCATGCTGACGGCCCCGGTGACCACGCCGGAACTGGCAGCGTACTGGATCGGTTTGGTCACGCCGGTGAAGTCGACCCTGGTCCGCCCGCTTATCGGCAGCCTCCAACACGACACCGTGGTGCGCGAGCGCGATCTGGACGATTATGTCGGCCCGCCGCCGGGCGGTCACACCTCGTTCCAAACCGCTGTGCGAACCGCGGTCAAGGATCTGGACACCTCCCGCTGGGCCAAGATTTTCTGGGCGACGACGGCGGGAGTGGCCGCGACCGCCGTCGTCGGATCGCTGGCGACCAAGCCGAACTCGGCTTGGTACAAGACCCTGAAGAAGCCGGCCTTCCAGCCGCCTGCGTGGCTGTTCCCCGTCGCCTGGCCGGCACTCTATGCGGACATCGCCGCGATCGGCTCCCTGACCATTGCGGATCTGGGGGAGCAGGACCGCGCCAAGGAGCAGCGCAACTATGTGGCAGCGCTGGCGACCAATCTGGTGCTCAATGCCGGCTGGAGCGTCCTGTTCTTCGACCGCAAGAAGCTGGGCCCAGCCGCCGTAGAATCGATCGCGCTGGCCGCGAGCACGGCCGACCTGGTGCGCCGTTCCGGCAAGGTGTCCAAGGAAAAGGCGGTGGTCCTCGCGCCGTATGCCGGGTGGACCGCGTTCGCTGCGGTGCTTACTGGAACCATTCGCGCGTTGAACCCCCGCAGGGACTGACATCCGCACCCGTGCGGACCGACAACCTAGCGACCCGACCACAACCCCTGTGAAAGGCACCACCGTGAGGGATTCCGACGCACAGCCCACCGATGCGCCCCCGGTACTGCCCGGAGGGGCTTCTCGCGTGGCCGTCATCGCCACGGGGGTGCTGGCGGCTGCCGCGCTCGCGTGGTCCCTGCGCATCGAAGCCGGGGACCCATGGTTCTACCCGGCCACCTTCATTCTTGCCGCGATCTACATCGTGGGCAGTCTCGTGGCGGTTCGGTTGGTGGGCAGCAGATTTCGTTGGCACGTCTCACGGCGGGGGATTCGCGACGCCGTGGTGGGCGGTGTGCTCTTAGCCCTCGTCTTCGTCGCGGGCGCCTTCTTGGTGCGGTTCATTCCGTTTCTGCGCGACCCCGTGGATGAACTCCTGGACCATGCCCGGGTTGGCAGCCTGGTATTCGTCTTGATCACCACCGCGGTCAATGGTGTTGCGGAGGAGATGTTCTACAGAGGCGCGCTGTGGCGGGCTGTAAAGCCTGGATACCGAATGGTCGTGACCACGGTGTTGTACACCGCAGTCACGGCCTTGGCCGGAGTGCCGCTGCTGGCTTTCGCCGCTGCCGCACTCGGTGTGCTGGTGGCCGTGCTGCGTGAGCGGACTCAGTCGCTGACACCGCCGATCATCGCCCACCTCATCTGGTCCGTGAGCATGCTCGTGGTGTTGCCGCAGGTGGTTTGATCGGGTGTTAGCGACCTTCGACATCAAGTGCCAATTCTGCCGTCACCCCGATTCGCTCGATAAAACTGTCGTCGTGGCTGACCACCAGCAGGGCACCCTCAAACGCATTGAGCGCATCCACCAGCTGATCCACCGACCGCAGGTCCAGGTTGTTAGTGGGCTC
>JAKDKI010000389.1 GCA_030453435.1 Kocuria sp. | reverse complement strand
TGGACATGAAGCACTCCGTGGAAATGATGAAGCTCCTGCGGCGCATGACCCACGAACTCGGCAAGACCGTGATCCTGGTGATTCACGACATCAACTTCGCCTCGTGCTATTCGGATCGCATCCTGGCCATGAAGGAGGGCGCTCTGGTCTGTCAGGGCACCCCCGGGGACATCATGCAGCCCGATATCCTGCGCGACATCTACGACATGGACATCCGCGTGGAGGTCATCAACGGCCACCACGTGGGCATGTACTACATGTGACCCGCGGGCGCGCTCGTGATGTGATGGAACCGTGAATTCCCCCGCAGATGCCGAGATGCACGCCCTCGCCCAGCTCCTCACGCCCCAGGGACTGCACCTGGTGGATTCGCTCGGGACCTACGATCCCGAGCGTTCGCTCAAGCTCTCGGAAACGCTGCGCGCTGAGGGTTACTCCCCCGAGCTCGTTTCCGCGGCTCTGACGCAGGCCAAATTGCGCACCCAGGCCCGGGCCAAATTCGGTGAGTTCGCCGAACACATGGTGTTCACGCGCAACGGGCTCGAACAGGCCACTCGCTGGTCTGTGGCAGCCCTGCACGCACGTCGATTCGCACAAGCAGACCTCACACACGTGGCCGATCTGGGCTGCGGTATTGGAGCGGATTCCCTGGCCTTGGCCGCCCTCGATCGCACCGTGACCGCCGTTGAGAAGGACGAGCTGACCGCGGCAGTGGCCACTGTGAACCTCACCGGGTGGCCCCACGCGAACGTGATCTGCGGCGACGTCGAAACCCTTGATCTGGCCGGCCTCGAGAACGGTGCGCCCGACGGCGTATGGCTGGATCCCGCGCGCCGCCTTACGGGTTCGGGGCGCACCCAGCGCGTCTTCGACCCCGAGGCGTTCTCCCCTCCCCTGTCCTTTGTTACGGGCCTGGCCGAGCGAGGGTTGGCCGTTGGCGCCAAGCTGGGCCCCGGAATTCCGCACGACCACGTCCCCGCCGGAGCCGAGGCCCAGTGGGTCTCCGATCACGGTGATGTGGTGGAGGTGGTGCTGTGGTTCAACGCGGTTCGCCGTCAGGATGTGGCCCGGGCCGCTCTCGTCCTGGGTTCGCGTGCTGACGGTACGGCCACCGCGGCGGAGCTGACCTCCCACAGTTGGGAGTCCCCGGCACCCGAGGGCGACCTCTTGGGTGAGGTCGGCGAGTACTTCTACGAACCCGACGGCTCCGTGATCCGTGCCGGACTGGTCACCGATCTGGCACAACACTTGAACGCGCGCCTGATCCATCCCACTATTGCGTACCTTTCGGGCGATGAGCTCCACGAAAGCGCCTTGGCCACCGCGTACCGCGTACGCGAGGTACTCCCCCACAATGTGAAGACGCTCAAGAAGTGGGTGCGGGATCACAACGTGGGCACGCTGACCATCAAGAAGCGCGGCACGGACGTGACACCGGAGCAACTCAGGAAACAGCTGGCCCCTCGCGGTTCCGAAAAGGCCACCCTGGTGATGACACGTTTACACGAAAATGGGAAAGAACGTCGCGTGGCCTTAGTGGTTGACCCCGTACAATGAAGTACCCGCTAAGCAGTGCGAGATTCGGTGAAGAATTCCCGGCCTCGCTCATGGACCGCGGGACATCCCCGGTGCACCCATGAGAGGACCACTGCCGTGCACATTGATTTCGTCTCTTCCGAACGCTCCTCGTTGGGCGTCGAATGGGAGATCGCCCTGGTTGACCGTGAAACCGGAGAGCTCGAACCGCGCGGCCAGGAAGTCCTCGAGGCGGTCGTGGCCTCAAATCCCGAAATGGGCGAGGACGGCAACCACCCCCGCGTCACCGGTGAGTTCCTGCAGAACACCGTGGAAATGGTCACGGGCGTCTGTCATTCCGTGGAAGAGGCCACCGCACAACTGAAGCTGACCTCGGACGAAATCCGCAAGGTCGCCGACCCCAAGGGCCTGGAAATCTTCGCTGCCGGAACCCACCCGTTCTCGGAGTGGCAGGATCAGGCCGTGGTGGACAAGGAGCGCTACTACAAGGTGGTGGACCGCGCGCAGTACTGGGGCCGCCAAATGGTGATCTACGGTCTGCACGTGCACGTGGGGGTGGATCACAAGAACAAGGCCCTGCCCATTCTCGAGGGCCTCTTGAATTACTATCCGCATCTGCTGGCGCTTTCGGCCAACTCTCCGTACTGGTGCGGTCACGACACCGGTTATGCCTCCCACCGCTCCCAGGTGTTTCAGCAACTGCCCACCGCGGGTCTGCCGTTCCAATTCAAGACCTGGGACGAATACGAGTCCTACGTGCAAGATCTGCTGACCACCGGCGTGATTGAGGACGATTCCGAGAACCGCTGGGACATCCGACCCGTTCCCCGCTTCGGAACCGTGGAGATGCGCGTGTGCGATGGGCCCTCCACCCTGCACGATGTGAGCGCGCTGACCGCCCTGACCCAGTGCCTCGTGGAGTCCTTCTCCCGCACCCTCAACGATGGCGGAACCATTCACACCATGCCGCCGTGGCACCACCAGGAGAACAAGTGGCGCGCGGCCCGTTACGG
>JAKDKI010000388.1 GCA_030453435.1 Kocuria sp. | reverse complement strand
GCGTCCGCGATCGACAACGACGGCGTGACACCCTCCAGATCGAGGTTCCACTTGCCCTCGTCGTGCTCGTTGTAGCGGAAGCCCATGGAGCCGTTGGGAACCACCGGCTGATTGGTGTCCCGGTCCAGCAGAACAGTCTTGAACGCGGGATCAGCCTGCGAAGCGGCGTCGTCCCCGGCCTTGCCCAGATCCTCGGCGGTGAGGAACTTGTCCGCGACCACCGTGCCGTCCTCGCGGCGCGACAGCGAGACGAGGAACGGAAGGTCCGTGTACTGCGAGACGTAATTCTCGAAGAACGGGACGCGGCGGTCCACGAAGTTCTCCTTGAGGATCACATGACCCATGGCCATTGCCAGGGCCGAGTCGGTGCCGGCCTGGGCGGGCAGCCACTCATCCGCGAACTTGGTGTTGTCCGCGTAGTCAGGGCTGACCGAGACCACCTTGGTGCCTCGGTAGCGCACCTCGGCCAACCAGTGGGCGTCCGGGGTACGGGTCACGGGAATGTTGGAGCCCCACATCATGAGGTAGGTGGCATCCCACCAGTCACCGGATTCGGGAACGTCCGTCTGGTCTCCGAACACCTGGGGCGAGGCCACCGGGAGGTCCGCGTACCAGTCGTAGAAGCTGTTCATCACACCACCGATGAGGTTGATGAACCGGGCACCAGCTGCATGCGAAACCATGGACATCGCGGGAATCGGCGAGAACCCGATGCAGCGGTCCGGGCCGTACGCCTTGATGGTGTGCACGTGAGCGGCGGCCGACATTTCCACGGCTTCCTGCCAACTGGAGCGCACCAGTCCGCCCTTACCGCGGGCCTTCTGGAAGGCCTCACGCTTGACGGGGTCATTGACAATGGACTCCCACGCGAGCACCGGATCCGAGTGGATCTGCTTGGCCTCGCGATACATCTCCAACAGCACGCCGCGCACGTACGGGTAGCGGACGCGGGTGGGTGAATAGGTGTACCAGGAGAATGCGGCGCCGCGAGGGCAACCGCGCGGTTCGTATTCGGGGCGATCCGGGCCCACCGACGGGTAGTCCGTCTCCTGGGCCTCCCACGTGATGATGCCGTCCTTGACGTACACCTTCCACGAGCAGGATCCGGTGCAGTTCACGCCGTGGGTGGAACGGACAACTTTGTCGTGACTCCAGCGGTTGCGGTAGAAGGCGTCGCCCGCGCGACCACCCTCCCGGAACACGGCGCGGCCGTCCTCCGTCTCGTCCCAGCGGGAGAAGAATTTCCCGAGTTTCAATAACGCGTTCGACGCCGGGCCATCGACCCCGGCGGGGGTTTCGGTGGTAGCCATGGAGCCACCGTACCCCTAATTCACATTCAAAATGCCGATTTAACGCGGCAGTAACCAAAAATCCATCTTTCCGGGCCTGACCTGGGAATATGGTCAGATATTCGTGCACTAATCGACCGTTTGGTTGGCACTAGTGGGATGACCTGGGGTGGCGCATCAATTGGTCGGACCTTACTGTCCGGTAGGGGGCCATACCGGGCCGCACCTCCTCAAGAAACCGCTCCGTTCCCACCACGACACCCGGTTCGTACGACACGCCGTACCCGACCTAGACTGGTGCCCCATGAAGTCCATGATTGCGCCGATCCTGCTTGTCGCCACCGCCCTGATTCAGTCAATGGGCCTGTTCCCCTATCACGGTGACGGCATCACGCTGGCGGGGCAGCTGTTGTTCCCCATCCTGTTCGCGCTCATGGCCATGTACCTGTCGACCAAAGGGTTGCCGGGCGCCTTCGCCACGGTGCACCTGGTCATCCTGATCGGGTCCGTGATCCTGCTGATCCTCTCGCTGGTGGGGATGAGCATGAGCCTCCCGCAGCTCTACCCGACCATGATCCTGTACTACATCGCGTTCGTGCTGGTGGCCGTGGAGTGCGGTCTGCGGATCGCCGGAATGCCCAAGAAACGCCGCGCGAATGACCCTGCTGAGCTCAACGATTCCGAGACCACGGTCTAGGTGCTGCGCTTCGACAGCGTGATCGTTGCCGGCGGCAGATCTTCCCGCTTGGGCGGCACACCCAAAGCCGGACTTCGCCGGGGCGCAGAAAGTCTGCTGGAGATCACGGTGCGCGCCGTGAACGAGGCTGGGTGCGCCGTCGTCGTGGGGCCCGACGACCTGGCCGTACCGCCCGCGACCCTGCGGACCCGCGAGGATCCACCGTTCTCGGGTCCCGCCGCCGCGATTGCCGCGGGCCTGGATCATCTGGCGCGGCAACCGTCCCGCGCGGCATGGACGGCGGTCTTGGCCTGCGACATGCCCGACGTGGCCGCGGCCGTCCAATCACTCGCCGACGCCGCCGCAAACCTGCCGTCCGACACCCAAGGGTTGATCGCAACGGCGCCCGACGGCCACCGCGAGAACTTGGCCGTCATGATCCGGACCGAACCGCTCACCACCGTCTTCTCCGAGTACCCCTCGCGAGACCGCTCCGTCCGGTCATTTTGGAAACACTTGCGTCTGATCGAGGTAGCAGTTCCGGCGGGCAGCACCCAGGACGTGGATACATGGGAAGATGTGACCAGGTTCGATCTGCACTGAATCCACACGT